>DATKFK010000097.1:0-12625 GCA_035544375.1 Thermoanaerobaculia bacterium | reverse complement strand
AAGTTGTCGAGCACGTACAGCTCCTGCGTCGTGGGGTCGATGCCGATGTCCAGCAGGATGCCGTTGAACGTCGCCAGCGGCGTGGCGGTCGGACTCGACGAGTAGCTGGCGACGCTGAAGATCAGGGTCGTGGAGCCGTCGAGTCCGGTGCCTTCGCCGAAGAGCACATCCTTTGGCACCGGCGTCGCGGCGGGGCTCGCTTCGCCCGCCAGCACCATTCGCAGCGGCTGCGGCGATCGCGGCGAGCCGGCGGTGGCACGCCCGGGGCGCGGGCCAGTCGATTGCGCCGCCAAGGCCGCCCCCGAGAGCGCGAGGGCAACGACTGCCGCACTGACCTGTTTCCACATGACACTGCCTCCTCGGCTCGACGCGCTGGCGCGTCTGGTGAACGTGACGGATGGAGCCCGCCGTTCCGGTTTGCCTCAATCGACCCCGAAGGAGTACACCCGCTCCCCGGCGGCGAAGACGCCCATGCTTCCCTGCGGCACGAAGCCGTACTCGCCGGGCTTCAGGGGCGCTTCCGGCGTGATCCTGAAATAGCCCTCCGGCGTCTTCTCGAACCTGGTGTGGACGAGATCCTCGTCCGAGATGTGCCAGGATTGATTGAACGGCGTGATCCGCCCCACCGAGGTGTTGCGCTCGTCGCTGCCCTTGTCGAGGCTGAAATGGACCAGCGGGGCATCCGTGGGATTGATGCAGCTCAGGAACTGCGTCCGGCCGCCGACCCGTACGCTGGCGCGGATCGGGTGGAGAACCAAAAGGCTCGAGCCGAAGATGAACCCGACGTGGGAGATGGTGCCCCGTTCGTAGTTCATCTCCACCCGCTCGCTCTTGTCCGCATCCGTGTACCACATGGCCGGCGAGGCGCCCGACAACCAGGCAGGCTGCCCGCCCGGCGGCACCTGGCAGGGCGCCGGCGCATTGGTGTTCGTCCACGGCGAGACCCCGCCGGCCGGCTTCGACTCGGCCGAGGGGTTCACCATGACCCGGATGATCTCGCCGCCGACCCCCGCCTTCTTCAGCGCCACCAGGGCGTCCGTCGAGGTGTCGAACGCCGTCTTCGAGCCCTTGATCTTTTCGATCACCACGTCTTGGGGCAGACCGGCCTGCACCATGGTCACGACGTCGTCGTTCGTGAGCGCCCGCGGCGCCGCCGCGGCCGCCCGGTGCTCATTTCCGGCGAAGATCAGCGTCAGTGAAACGAGCAACGAACAGATCACCAGCTTGCATCTCATGGTAGCCCCCCATGGCGGCGTACGAGCCTCCGGCATTGCTGCCTGCTGGCAGCGATTCCGAGCTTCATGCTCGGTTCGGATGGCGGCTGCGATGGACGGCTGAAAGCAAGGGCGATGCCGCCCCGCGGAGCACCCGCGTTCGGCGGCTGTCGCAGCCATTTGCGCCAAGCGAATTGTCGGCTTGCGGCAACCGGCCGCCCGTGATCCGCCAATCTGCTTGCCGCCATCGATCGAAACATGCGCATAGGGCTCTGCGCGTGATTCCATCAGCCTCATCACGGTCGAAGCAGGATTGACGGCGCCATGGCCGCGTGGCAAACTCGAAACTCAGCACTCTGCCAAGTCGTCAATGGCGCAACGTAGCAGGAGGATCGACGTCCCATGAGCAAGTGGCGCGTTTGGATACCGGTATTTGCGGCGCTGGCGGCGCTCACCGCGCCGCCGGCCTGGGCGCAGGGCACGACCGGCAGCTTGATCGGCACGGTCAGGGACGCGCAGGGGGGCGTGCTGGCCGGCGTGACGGTCACCATCTCTTCGCCGTCGCTGATCGGCGGACCACGCGTTGCGCACACCGGCCGCGACGGCCGCTTCGCCTTCGCCAAGCTAGACCCGGGCGCCTACGACGTGCGCTGCGAGCTGGCGGGCTTCAAGACCGAGGAGATGAAGGGCGTCCAGGTGAGCCTCGACCGCGCCGCCGAGGTGCTGCCGAAGCTGGAGGTCGGCGGGCTCGCCGAGTCCCTGACGGTTGCAACCGACCTGCCGGTGGTCGACACGACCCGCGCGGGCCTCAGCGTGGTGTATCCGCTCGACTATCTCGAGCGCGCCGCGCTCGGCTCGCAGGGCCGCACCTACCAGTCGGTCATCGGCAGGACCCCGGGCGCGGACAACGGCAACGGCAATCCGCACGTCTTCGGCTCGACCGACAACGAGAACGCCTACTACATCGACGGCGCCGACACGACCGACCCGGCCACCGCGACGTTCACCACCAATCTCATCTTCGACGCCATCCAGGAGATCTCGTTCCAAACCGCCGGCTATGCCGCCGAGTTCGGGCGGGCGACCGGCGGCGTGGTCAACGTCGTCACCAAGTCCGGCGGCAACCAGCTCTCCGGGACCGTCGACATGCGTTACAACGACACCAGCTTCGACGAGAACGGCCGGCACTTCAACCGCGACCAGGACAAAACCGAGCTGCTGCGGCCCTCGGCGACCCTCGGCGGACCGCTGTCGATGGACAGGCTATGGTTCTTCCTGGCCGGCGAGTACGTGGACCGCAAATCGACTCCTTCCGGCTCGCCGCTGACCACGGACATCAAGGGCGGCGACTACCTGGGCAAGGTCACCTGGCAGATCGATCCCAGCTGGCACGCCGTGGCCAAGTACTACGCCGTGCCAACCACGGTCTACAACAAGAACGCCGGCATCTCCGTCACGCCGGCCGTGGCGTCCGAGCAGACGCAGCCCACTCACCTGTTCCAGGCCGACATCAACGGTGTGCTCGACCCGCACCTCCTGTTGGAGGCGCAGGGTGCGGTCAACCACTCCGAGATCGATCTCTTTCCGCAGAGCGGCAACGTCGATCTTCCGGCCATCTCCAACCGCGTGACCGGCATCGAAACCAACAACTTCGACAACGCCCAGTACACGCGCCGCGACCGCGACGAGCTGCAGGCCGCGGTCACCGACTTCGTCGAACGGCTCGCCGGCAGCCACGAGGCCAAGGTCGGCGCCAGCTACAGCAACCTGCGGTTGCAGCTGAAGAACAATGTCACCGGCGGCGCGGAGTACTTCGATTACAACGTTCCGATCGATCCCCAATCCTACCTCTTGCTGCAGCAACCGCTCGATTTCGCGCCGTTCACCGGCAAGCTCTATACCGGCTTCATCCAGGACGCCTGGCGGCCCCTGGAACGCCTCACCGTCCAGCTCGGCCTGCGCTACGACGACATCAGGTTCCGCAACGACGCCGGCGTGCAGGTCGCCGATCAGCACTATCTTCAGCCTCGCCTCGGCTTCGCCTACGACCTGACCGGCGACGCCAGGACGGCGCTGCACGGCAGCTACGGCATCTTCATGTCGCCCAACGAGCTGACCCTGCCCTCCTACACGCGCGTCAACACCGCGCCGACGCTGTACTACCGGCCCTGCTCGGCCTTCTACGCGACCGCCGCCGCCTGCGCCGCCGCGCACGCCGGCGGCTACCTCCCTAGCGACCCGCTGCACCGCGACCCGCTCGGCTATTTCGAGTTCCTCGAGCAGAACTCGACGCCCGAGATCATCGAGCCCGGCTTGAAGCCGATGACCAACACCCACGTCACGGTCGGCATCGAGCGCCAGCTCGGCGACCGCACGTCGCTCGAGCTCTCCTACGTCCACAAGAAGGCCAACGACATCTTCGAGGACACCTGCTCGCAAAACGTTCCCAATCCCACCTACATCCCAAGCGGGAGCTGCCCGGTCTTCGAGGTCGCCAACCTGCCGGCGGCCAGGCGCGACTACCAGGGCGCCCTGCTGACCTTCCAAAGCCGCGCCCGCGACTGGCTGAACGTCAGGGCCTCCTACGTCTACTCGCGGTCGCGCGGCAGCATCGAGGACACCCAGAACGCCGGCGCCGATTTCGACTTCTACCCGGCGCTGTTCGTGAACCGCTACGGCTATCTCTCCGACGACCGCCGGCACCGCGTGCGGCTGGACGGCTACGTCCGGCTGCCGCTCGACTTCAGCCTGGGCTTCCAGTCCGATTACACTTCCCCATTCCCCTACACCAAGACGATCCCGGCCTCGCCCTATGACGTCATGTACCTGGCGCCGCGCGGCAGCTTCCGCGGCACCAGCACCTACAACATCAACCTGGAGGTCCGCAAGGGCATCCAGCTCGGCTCTGTCCACGCCGAGCTGATCGGCACGGTCATCAACGTGCTCGGCTCGGAGCAGATCAACAGCATCTGCGGCAGCGCCCTGGGCTGCAGCGGCCTGTATGCCTTCGGCGAAGCCACCGGCTGGACGCAGCCCCGCCGCTACGAGGCGGGAGCGCGGCTCCAGTTCTGAGCCCGCGGCGCCGCTCGGCACGCCACCCCGCGCTCGCCACCGGCGAGGCCCAGCCCCGCCGTCTACAGCTTCGCCACCGCCGCCTTGCGCCGCAGCTGCAGCACCAGGGCATCGGGGTCCACCAGCACCGTCTCGGGCTCGAACGGGCACCGCATGACGACCCGCCGCTCCTCCCCGGCGCCGAGCAGGACGGTCGAGCGCACGTCCCGGTAGGCCGGCTCCGGCTTCCCCGCCGCGGTGAAGCGCCGGCCGCGCGCCGCCGCGATCTCGACCGGCATGCGGCCGCTGCCGGCGTTCCTGACCGCCACGGTGACCTCCCAGCCGCCGCCTCCCGCCAGCCGCCGCCTGTGCGCGTCACGCAGCTGGTACTCGGGCGCCACCACCTGCAGGAACCACTGGCGCACGAACGCGTCGTAAGCGGCCGGATCGGCGGCGAACGGCCGCAGCGCCGCGGTGAAGTCCTGCAGGACCGGATGGTCGGAGCTGTCCTTCCAATCGGCGATGAAGTGCCGCAGGGCGGCGAGCGCCCGCTCCCGCCCCATCTGCTGGAGCAGCATCCAGAAGACCCAGCCGCCCTTGTCGTAGGTCACCGTGGTGTCGCCGGAGCGTGAACCGTCGATCTCCACCAGGGGATGCTCGGCGTCGGGATGGCGGTTGCGGCCGTACCGTTCCTCCAACCGCTTGGCGAATTCGATGCGGGCGGCGAGGCCCTGCACCTGCTCGACCAAAAGCAGCGTCGAGAAGTGGGCCATGCCCTCGGACAGCAGATCGCCTCCCGGACCCTTGCCGGGAGTGATCAGGTTGCCCCACCACTGGTGCGCCGACTCGTGGGCGGTGACCACGAAGACGGCGTCGGTCTCGAGGTCCGGCTTGGTGAGGAAGCCGATGCCCTCGGAGAAGCTGATGTCGGTCGGAAAGCCCTGGGCGTAGGAGGCGTGGGCGGCGAACTCCGAGAGCTTCAGCTCGCGCCAGGGATAGGGATGGAACCACCGCGAGTAGTACCGGCGCGCGGCGTCCAAGGCGCGGCTCATCGCGGCGACGTTGTAGGCGTGGCGCCGATCGTAGTACACGGCGGTGCCGTCGCCGCGCTTCACCTGCCAGCGTCCGGCGACGATATTGAAGAAGCGCACCGGCTGATCGCTCCGCCAGACGACGGTGCGCCGGCCGGCCGCGATCCGGTCGCTCTCCAGCACGCCCACCGAGTTGATGGTGTAGGCGGCCGGCGCGGTGACCCTGATCCGCGTGGTGAACGGCGAGTTGCTGCCGAAGGCGGCGTCGGTCTTCCCCAGGTAGAAGTCGGGCGGGTAGACACGGGGCTCGTAGCGGTTGTCCTTGTCGACGCCGATCTCCTCGACGTAGCCGAGCACCGGCACGAAGGCGGGGGTGAAGCTGGTGAGGACGGCCCCTGACGGCAGGATGAACTCCCGCACCGGGCCGCCGTTTTTCGAGACCCCCTCGGGCAGCACCCCCGCGCAATCGAAGCCGACCGTCAGGCGCCCGCCGGGCGCGAGCGGCCTGGGCGGCGCGATGACGTAGAGGCCGGTGCGGTCCTCGGGCTTGTACGGCCTGCCGTCGAGCGTCCAGGCGACGTCGCGCCAGTGCGGGCCGCCGGTCAGGGCGAACCGGGCCAGATCGGCGGCGCGGTCGTTCCACAGCCGGTAGGTGCCGCGGCTGTGGAACCAGCGGCGCTCCGGCTCCAGCGTGACGTCGAGATCGACCGCCGCGAGCGCCGGGATCGGCGCGTCCTTCCAGGTGCCGAGGTTCTGCTTCCAGTAATCCTTCTGCCGCTTCTTCGTCGTCTCTCCCTCGAAGCCGCCGAGCACCGCCATCCACAGCAGCGAGCCGGCGACCAGCGGCGCCACCGCGAAGGGCGCCAGCCGCCGCGCCGCGCGCGCCCAGGCCCGCGGTTGCATCCGGTTCCAGGCGCCGAGCGCATCGATCTCGCGCCGCCGCGACGCGTACACCGCCACGGCGGCGAAGCAGGCGGCGAGCCCCAGGGCCCCGAGGCGCGACAGGACCAGCGCCCGCCGGTCCATCTCGAAGGGGCCGAGGTCGCTCCAGCGCACGGCGTTCCACAGCGGCCAGTTGCCGACCCAGTTGATCTCGCCGGTGATCGAGCGATAGCCGGTCGCGGCGAGCACGGCCAGGCAGACCCCGTAGGTCACCGCCCGCCGCGCGCACAGCGTCTGCACGGCGACGACGAAGGCCGTCCACAGCAGCAGGGTCGGCGCCAGCAGGAAGCCCCAGACCGCCAGGAAGGGCCCGGCCGCGAGCGGCACCGTCCGCTGCGCCAGCAGGACGGCGGCGCAACCGGCAAAGGTGATCCCGACGACCGCCGCCGCCAGCACGCCGTTGGCAACCCCCTTGCCGAGCAGCAGCGACGGCGTGGAGGTCGGCGCCGCGAGCGAGATCGCGGCCAGCCCGGTCGAGCGGTCGCGCTCGATCGACTCGACGGTGTAGAACATCAGCAGCGGGCAGAGCAGGGCGCTCAGGTACCCCAGCGTCTGCACCGCCAGGTAGCCGGGAGTGACCAGCACCTCGGTCTCGAAGGGGCCTAGGGCCACGGCGCTGTCGAGGATCGTCTGCAGCAGGATGAGCACGCCGAAGATGTAGACCCCGGGGCTCGCGAAGAGGTTGTGCAGCTCGGCGCGCGCCACCGGCAGGCTGCCGGCCCAAAGCCCGGGCGGCCGGGTGCGCATCCCGAGGCTGGCAAGCGGCGGCGGCGGCGCCAATGCCGGCGGCAGCGGCGCCAGTGCCGGCGGCAGTGCCGGCCCGGCCGGAGCGGGGGCGCCGGCAGCGCCGCTCCCTGCCACCGCCGGCGCCGCCGCCGGCGCCGCGCCATGCCCGCCGCCGGCGATCCGCCGCGCCAGCCCGCGCTCGGCGAGCCATACCGCCGCCAGGCCGAGCCCCAGGAACGCCGCACGGCTGGCCAGGAAGCCGGCGTCCAGGGCGATGCGCGTCGTGTTGTAGAAGCGGGCGCCCCGGTCCCCCCGCAGCCAGGTCTCGTTGAGCCAGCGGAAGCCGCTCGGGTCGATCAGCATCAGGGCGCGGTTGAGCCGCGGATCGAGCCAGCTCGGCGACCATTCCCACAGGAAGAAGATCGACAGCAGGAACAGCGCCAGCGGGAACAGGAAGACCAGCAGCGGCCGCCGCGTGCGCTCGCCCAGGTAGAAGGCGATGCCGGCGTAGAAGACCAGCGCCGGCGCCGCGAAGACCAGCGCCGGCCGCAGGTAGTTGGCGGCCTCGAACGGGCCGCGGACCTCGGCCGTGTGCGGGTTGGGCACCAGCTGGTTCCAGGCCATCGCGAACAGCAGGTGCAGGCCGAGCGCGATGCCGAAGCCGCAGCCGACCGCCAGGAACTTCCCCCACGCGTATTCGCGCGGCGTCAGCGGCGTTGCATGCAGCAGCTCCGAGACCTTCCTTTCGTCGTCCTCGACGATCGCCAGGCCGCTGGCGATGGCGAGGAAGAAGGCGTAGAGCACCCCCACCAGGGTCGACAGCACGAAGGCGAACGCGAACTCCGACGTGATCCATGCCTTGGTGCCGCCGACCGACGAGTCGCCGGAGCCGATGGTGACGTTGCCCCGGGACAGGCCGAAGCTCAGCAGCAGCAGCAGCGCCACCAGGAACAGGAACAGCGGCCGCGACAGGGTGTGGGCGAGCTCCTGGCGGAAGACGGCCGCGGCGCGCCTCAAGCGGCCTGCCCCACTTGCCCTTCTTGCCCCATGCGCAACAGGTAGGCATCCTCCAAGGTGGCGGCGACCGGCCGGAAGCCTGCCGGCGGCTCGCCCTGCGGGACGTGCACCCGCACCCGGTTCTCGCCTTCGACCAGCACCGCCTGGATGACCTGGTGCTCCCGGCGCAGCGCCGCCAGCTCGCCGCTCGCCACCCGGCCTTCGTAGATCCTGCCGTCGATCGCGGCGCGCGCCGCGCTGGGCGACGTCTCCGCCACCAGCTTCCCCTGGCGGATGATGGCGAAGCGCGGGCAGAGCACCGCCACGTCCTCGACGATGTGGGTCGAGAGCAGCACGATGCGGTCGGCGGCGAGCTCGGCGAGCAGGCGATAGAAGCGCATCCGCTCCTCCGGATCGAGGCCGGCGGTGGGCTCGTCGACGATCACGATGCGCGGGTTGCCGGCGATCGCCTGCGCGATGCCCAGGCGTTGCCGCATCCCTCCCGAGTAGCCCTTCAGCTTGCGCTTCGCGGCGGCGGTGAGGTTGACGCGCTCCAGCAGCTCGCCGGCCAGCCGCTCGAGGCCGCCCGGGGCCTCCACTCCCTTGAGGCGCAGCAGGTAGATCAGCATCTTCTCGCCCGAAAGGTGGGGATAGAAGCCGAACTCCTGCGGCAGGTAGCCCAGCCGCCGGCGCACGCGGCGCGGGTCGGCCACCACGTCTTCGCCGTCCAGCGTGACGCTGCCGGAGGTGGGCTCGAGCAACCCCGCCAGGATCCGCATCAGCGTCGTCTTGCCGGCGCCGTTGGGCCCCAGCAGCCCGAACATTCCCGGCGGCACGTCCAGGTCGATGCCGGCCAGGGCGGTCACCGGCCCCGGATAGATCTTGATCAGCGCACGCAAGCTCAGCATGAGTTACCCCCTAAGACGGCAGACGCCGGGAGACTGCGGCCGGCGCCGGGAGACTGCGGCAGACGCCTCCATGCGCCGGCGCTCCTGCGAAAATACGCGTCCCGGGCACCGCATGTTTCAGCGCCGGGCGGCTCCCCCGGCACCCGCGGCCGGCCGCGCGGACCCGGATGCCGGTGCGCCCGGCCCGGCAATCGATCACTTTTTTCGCGTATTCCGCGATCCAGCGGCTGCGTTCATGATGATCGATCGATCAGTGTCGCCAGCCGCGCTACAGCGCCGCTTGCGGGGGTATACTGATAAGGAGATGCACCCCTCGAGCGCGCTCGACGCGCTATGGCCGCAAGTCTACGACGAGCTGCGCCGGCTGGCGCGGCGCTCGATGCGCGGCCAGGGCCAGGAGCACACGCTCGAGCCCACGGCCCTGGTCCACGAGGCTTACCTCAAGCTGTCGCGGGCGCCGGGGCTCGACGCCAGCGACCGCTCGCAGTTCCTCGGCCTGGCGGCGCGGGCGATGCGCCAGATCCTGATCGACCACGCGCGCGGCAAGGGAGCGGTCAAGCGCGGCGACGGCGGCATCCGCGTCGAGCTGTCCGACGGCCTGGGCGCCACGCCCCCGCCGGCGGTGAACCTGCTGGCGCTCCACGAGGCGCTCGACCGGCTGGCGGCGCTCGACGAACGCAAGGTCCGCATCCTCGAAATGCGCTACCTGGCCGGCCTCACCGTCGAGGAGGTGGCGGAGGTGCTCGGCCTCTCCGCGCCGACCGTCAAGCGCGACGCTGCCATGGCCAAGGCCTGGCTGTTCCGTGAGCTCGAACGCTCCTGATCCCGGCGGCGACGCAGGCCTCTGGCGCCGTCTCGACGAGCTTTTCGGCGAAGCCTGCGAGATCCCGGCCGCGGACCGCGAGGTCTGGCTGGCCGCCCTGCCGCCGGCGGACTTGGGTCTAGCCGCCGAGCTGCGCTCGCTGCTCTCGGCGCACGACCGCGGCGGCGACTTCCTGGAGGCCGCGCTCGAGCAGGCCGAGCGCTCCCTGGGCGGCGAGCCGGAGCCCGAGCTCCTGGGCAAGCGGATCGGCGCCTACCGCCTGGTGCGGCTGCTGGGCCGCGGCGGCATGGGCACGGTCTACCTGGCCGAGCGCGCCGACCAGGCGTTCGACCAGCGCGTCGCGGTCAAGCTGCTGCCCTGGGCCCTGGCGACCGCCGAGGCCCGGCATCGGTTCCTCCTCGAGCGCCAGACGCTCGCCCGGCTCGAGCATCCCAACATCGCCCACCTGTTGGACGGCGGCGAGACCGCGGAGGGCCTGCCCTACCTGGTCATGGAGTACGTCGACGGTGAGCCGATCGACCGGTTCTGCCGGCACCAGGGCCTCGACCTCGCCCAGCGCCTGCGCTTGTTTCGCGAGGTCTGCGGCGCGGTCGAGCATGCGCACCGCAACCTGGTGGTCCACCGCGACCTCAAGCCGGCCAACATCCTGGTCACCGCCGGCGGGGCGGTGAAGCTGCTCGACTTCGGCATCGCCAAGCTGCTGCCGAGCGGCGACGGCGACGCGACCCTGCAGCTCACCCACGCCGGCAGGATCCTGCTGACGCCGCTCTTCGCCAGCCCCGAGCAGGTCCGCGGCGAGCCCGTCACCACCGCCACCGACGTCTACGCCCTGGGCCTGCTGCTCTTCCGCCTGCTGGTCGGCGCGCATCCCTACCGGCTGGCGACCACCAGCCCGGTCGAGGTGGCGCGGGTGGTCTGCGACCAGCCGCCGCCGCGGCCGAGCATCGCCGCCGCCGCGGCGGAAGGCGGATTGAGCTTGCCGGCGCTGCGCCGCCGCCTGCGCGGCGACCTCGACAACATCGTGCTCAAGGCGCTGCGCAAGGAGCCCGAACGCCGCTACGCATCGGTCGAGCGGCTCTCCGAGGACGTGCGCCGCCACCTCGAGGAGCTGCCGGTGCGGGCGCGCCCCGACACCGTGGCGTACCGCGCCGGCAAGTTCGCGCGCCGCCACCGTCTCGGCATCGCCGCGGCCGCCCTGGTCGCCGCCAGCCTGCTGGGCGGGATGCTCGCCACCGTGCGCCAGGCGCGCATCGCCGAGCGCCGGTTCCAGGACCTGCGCGCGCTCGCCAACTCGCTGCTGTTCGAGGTCCACGACGCCATCGCCCCGCTGCCCGGCTCGACCCCCGCGCGCCAGCTGCTGGTGCGCAACGGCCTCGCCTACCTCGACCGCCTGGCCGCCCAGGCCGGCGGCGATCCCGCGCTCGAGCTGGAGCTCGCCACCGCCTACCAAAGGGTCGGCGACGTGCAGGGCAACCCCAACCAGCCCAATCTCGGCGACGTCGCCGGCGCCGTCGCCGCCTACGAGAAGGCCCAGCGCATCCTCGCGAAGCTGCTGCGGCAGTCGCCGGCGAGCCCGGCGGTGCGCGCCGAGATCGCGCGCTGCGAGCGCCGCATCGCCGACGCCCTGGGCGCCAGCGGCACGGTCGGCGCCGCGCTCGACCACTACCGGCGGGCGGTCGGCCTGCAAACGGCGCTGGCCGCCGAGGCTCCCGCGGACGCCGGGAGGGCCCTCGAGCTGGCGCGCAGTCACATCGCCCTGGGCGACCTGCTGTCCTGGAACAGCGATCTCGGGGGCGGCCTCGCCGAGCTCGCCGGCGCGCGCCGGATCCTGCTCGAGCTGCGGGCGCGCCCGCCCGGCTCCTCGCCGGCACCAGGGGCGGCCGCGACGGACGTGCAGCGCGAGCTGGCGATGACCGAGACCAAGACCGGCGACGCCCTCTGCTGGCAGGACCGCTGCCGGGAGGCGGCGGGCTGGCACAGCCGGGCGATCGCCGCGCTCGAACAGCTGGCCGGCGCCCATCCCAACGACGCCGAGACGCTGCACGCGCTGCTCACCGCCTATCTCAAGATGGGAGAGGCGATGGAAGGCGTGGGCGACGCCGATGGCCGGCTTGCCGCCGCCGAGAAGACCCTGGCGGTGGCCGCGGCGCTGGTCGCCGCCGATCCTCGCGACGCCCGCGCCGAGCGGACCCTGTCCATTGCCCAGAACAAGCTCGGCGACGCCCTGGCGGCAAAGCGGCGCTTCGCCGAGGCGCACGTCCGATATGCGGCGGCGCTCGCGCTGCAGGCCGCGCTCGCCGCGCGCGATCCGGCCAACGTCGAATACCGCCGCGACCTCGCCAACACCCACAACCGCATCGGCGAGGCGCTGATCGCCGCGGGCCGCCCGGCCGCCGCGGTCGACAGCCTGCGCCAGGGCCTGCAGCTGCGCGAATGGCTGGTCGCCAGGGACCCGCAGGACGTCTTCGCCCGCCGCGATCCGGCGATCTCCTACGCCAACCTGGCGGACGTCCAGCAGAGCCTGGCGCAGGCCGCCGCCGCCGGCACCGCCGAGCGCCGCGAGCACCGCCGAGAGGCGCTCGACTTCTACCGGCGTGCGCTGGCGATGTGGACGGACATCCAGACCCACGGCGGTGTCAAGCCCGCCGACCAGGCCGAGATGGAACGAGTCAAGCGGCTGGTGACCGCAAGCGCCGAAGCCCTCCGCCGCGACGGCGGTTAGCCCGGAGGCGTCTTACCCCGGAGGCGGGTCCCGCGTCGGTCGCTCGGCACCGGCGGCGGCGTCCCCTGCGATCGGTAGCTCGTGCAGCTCACGCTGGCGGTCACGATCAGCGCCAGCGCCAGCAGCTGAATGCGGTTGGCTTTCATACGTCACCCGTGCCACCGCGAGCTCACTCACTCGGGCGACCAGTCACAACCTCGCAGCCTTCCGGG
>DATKFK010000096.1:0-5066 GCA_035544375.1 Thermoanaerobaculia bacterium | reverse complement strand
GTCGCCCGGCTTGGCGACCCATCGGCTCGATGAGGGGACGTGCCGAGATCGAGGTTTCTTGCCTCGCCTCTTGGAGTCGCCAAGCCGGGCGACCGTGCCCGTCGGACCTCCCCCTTCTCCGGCAACCATCTCTCGAGCTGGCCTCTACCGGCCGCGGGCGGAATCAGGTCCTGGTCCAGCCCTCTTCGCCGAAGAGCGGCATGGCGGCGGCTTCGGGGTGCTCCAAATCGGCCGCCAGGACCGCGATGCCCAGCGGTCCTCGGTAGAGGCTGTGAGGCGACGGCTCCTCCCGTGCATGGCGGGACGCGGTGGCGGCGCGGTCGGCCAGGATGCGGGCGCGCGCCAGCCATTCTTCGCCGGCGCCTTGCCGGTTGAGCGCCAGCAGCGCATAAGCCCTTCCCGCCAGGCCGCAGCAGAGGCTCTGGACCTGGTCGGCCGACTCCCAGGCGTGCCAGCCGGCGGCGACGGCGAGCTGCTCCCAGCGGCGGCCGCTCGCGCTGGCGCCGCGCGCGGCACCGGCCGGGTCGATCGCGGCCGCCATTCGCGCCGCCAGCGCCCACAGGTGCACCATCCCGGCGCTGCCGTTGCACCAGCCGGCCATCCAGCGGGCGGCAGCCGGGGCGCCGCGGCCATGCGCTTCCGCCAGCGGCTGGGCATGCCAGCGCCAGCGGGCGCCGCGCCCCCAGCTCTCCGCCCGGCCGGCCAGCTCCGCAAGACGGCAGGCGACGCCGGCGGGCACCGGCCGGCCCGCCGCCAGGCACCACCGCAGGGTGGCATAGAGGTACCCGGCCCAGCCATGCGCCATGCCGAGATTGGCCAGCTCCTGGCATTCGGCGATCGGCGGCAGCTCGTCGATCTCGCGCCAGAGGCCGGCCATCAGCTCGTCGGCGAGCCCCGGCAGGTCCGCGGCCAGCGCGCCCGCGGTGCCGCCGCCCGGGGCGTCGCCCATGACGTCGCGGAGCAAGGCACAGCCGAGCAGAAGCCCCGAGCGGCCGAGCGCGAGGTCGGGGTTCGGACAGGGCTGGCGCGCCGCGGCCACGAAGCCGGCGGCAGCTCGCGCGGCGCCGGCGCGGTCGTCCAGCGCGTTGGCGATCAGGGCTTCGGTGCAGCGCAGACCCGGGGCGGCGTGGAAGAGCGACGCGCGGCCGACGGTCTCCACGGTGATGTCGAGGGCCGGGTTGTAGAACGCCGCCGAGGCTGCCGGCTGGCCGCCGGTTGCTGAGGCAGCCAGCTGATCGCCGGTTGCTTTGGCAGCCGGCCGGCCGCCGGTTGCGCTGGCAGCCGGCTGACCGCCGCTTGCTACGGCAGCCGGCTGGCCGCCGGCTTCGGCGGCGGCCGCCGCCCGGGCCGACCAGAGATCGGCCTGCGACAGCAGCTCGCCGTCCTCGCGCGCCAACGCGATGCGATAAAGGGCGAGCGCGATGCCGGCAGCGCCGAGCTGCACCGACGCCAAAGGCGGCTCCGGCAGCCCGTTCTGCCACAGCGCGCCGCCAGGCCGTACCCGCGCCAGCATCTCGGTCAGCAGCTCCGCGGCCGGGCCGGCCCGGCGCATCGCGGCGCTGAGCGACGGGACGTCGCCCGGCTCAGCCGCCCCGGCCGGCGACACAGCCACCGCCCCCGGCACCACCGCCGCCGGATTCGGCGGCGCGGCCGCGTCGGGGACGGCGTCGAGCGCGTCCGCCAGCGCGTCGAGCGACGCGAACCGATCCTCCGGGACCTTGGCGAGCGCCCTGCCGAGCACCTCCTCGAGCTCGGGCCACGCGGCCATGCCACGCTCGGCGAAGGGGCGCGGCGCGCCGGTGGCGATCTGGCCCAGCATCGTCTCGCGCTCCAGCGAGAAGTCGAGGTAATGCGCGCCGGCGGCAAGCAGATAGAGCAGGGCTGCCACGGCGTACTGCTCCCCCGCGGCGGTGGCTGCCGGCGGCGGCCGCCCCTCGCGGACCGCCGCCGCGTACTCGGGCTCGCAGTAGAAGGCGACGCCGCCGCGGGCGGCCGGCGGCAGTGCGGCGGGCGCGCCCCGCCAGGCAGCGAGCCCGAAGTCGATCAGCCGGACGACGCCGCCGGCCGCCACCAGGACGTTCCTGGGATGGACGTCACAGTGGAGCACGCCTTGCCGGTGCAGCCAGGCGTAGGCACGCGCGACGTCCCGGCAGAGCGCGAGGATCGCCGCGCGCCCCGTCTCGCCGTCCCCGCCAAGCTCGCGCGCCTCGCCGGCGGCCCTCGCGGCGTCGATTCCCGAGCACCACTCGAGCAGCAGGAAACGCCGCTCTCCGAAGCTGCCCGCGCCAAGCAGCCGCGGCGCCACGCCGCCCTCCCCCCCGCGCGCGGCGGCGCCGGAGGGCTCGCGCCGGCTGGCCCGGGCGAGGTGAGCCAGCACCGCGGCCTCGCGGTCGAGCCTCGCCGCGATGCCGGCGCCCAGTGCCTCACGGCGGCGCTCGATCTTGAGTGCCGCCTCCCTGCCCGCCGCGCCGGTACGGACCTGGTAGACCTCGGTGTCCTCGAGGACCTGCAGGCAACACTGCACCGTACAGCCCGCGAGGCGCTCGCCCTCCGTGCAGGAGGCTGCGATGCCGCCGGCGTCGGCGCCTGCCGCCGGCACCAGGAAGCCCTCGCGCACCAGGCGCGACAGCAGCGGGTAGGCCGCTTCCAGGGTGGCGTCGGGATCGGCGCCGCTGGCCCGGCTGTGGCGGATCACCGCCTCCACGACCGTGGCGGGCGCGGCGAACTCGCGCAGCAGCTCGGCGGCGGCGGCGCCGACCAGCCGGGACGGCGTGCGCAGGCGAGGGCGCGTGATCGCCACGTCGCCGTCCTGCCAGCCCAGCTGCCGCCGCGCCGCCGCGGACAGCTCCGCCACCGGCACCAGCAGGACGTCGGCGGGCAGCACCAGCGGCCCGGAGAGGGTGGTCAGCGCCAAGCCTGCTCTCCCTGCCCCTGCCAGAGACCGCCGCCGGGCGTCCAGGAATCGGTGTCGATGCCCTCGAGGCGCAGCCGCTCGAGCGCGAAGCGCCAGGGCTCCATGGCGTCTCCCCCTGCCGCATCCGCCGTCGCGGCCTCGCCCATCGCAGCCTCACCCGCCGTGGCCTCGCCCGCCGCGGCGGCCGCCCCGGAGATCAACGCCCTTGCCAGCCGGTGGGTCAGCCACAGCCGCCAGCTCATCCGGCCGTCGCCGGCGAACGGCCCGAAGCCGTCCTCGTTGGGCGGATCGACTCCCCACGACAGCAGGCCGCCGGCGGCGATCTCGGAGGTGAACGGTACGCCATGCGCGGCCACGCCGGCCAGGCGCTCCGCCAGCGCAGCGGCCGCCTGGGCGAGGCGCTCGAAGGTGGTGAAGTAGGCGACGATCTTGTCGGGCCGCAGAAGGCCCCCGGCGGTTGCGCCCACCTTGAATCCGGGCGAGCCCACCGCCGCGAAGCCGTCGAGGACCGTCGCGAAGAGGTTCGGCAGGGCCTCGGGCGCCGGGCTGACGTAGAGCTTGTAGGTCACGGCGCCCGCCGGCCCGGCGAGCCTGGGCGCCGCCGGCTGCCAGCGCATCCAGGGCTCGGCGCCGGCCGGCGCCAGCGGGCGCCAATGGCGTTCGAGCAGGTCGCGCGCGGGGCCGCCGGCGGCGATGCCGAGATGACGCCGCACCGCGCCCGGCCCCGAGAGGACCCGCAGCCATCGCGGCGTCAGCGGCAGGCGGTGGTAGCCATAAAGGCGCAGCGACAGGCGGACCGGCTCGACCGCGGGCTGCGTCCGGGCCAGCTCCTGCCCATAGCGCAGCGCCGCCCGTGACAGCTCGGCCAGGCGGCCACAGGCCGCCGTTTCGGTGAATCGGCCGCAGGCCGCCGTTTCGGGGAGTCGGCCGAAGGCCGCCGTTGCGGTGAGTGGGCCGCAGGTCGCCGTTTCGGTAGGTCGGCCGGAGGCCGCCGCCCCGGCGGCGAAGAGCGCCATCGCCGCCGCCCCCGAAACGAAGGTCCCCGGCTCGCTCTCGATCTCGAGCACTCCGTCCGCCACCAACCGCGCCAGCGCCCGGGCGGCCATGGCGTCGCCAAGCCGCGAGCGCACGTAGGCCGGCAGCGGCCCGGGCCGTGCAAGGGTCAGGAACAGCAGGGCGGTCTCGCGGTCGACGGCCTTCAGGCCCAGCCCTGCGCCGCGGCCGCCCATAGGGGGGCGCAGCACGCCATAGTGGTCGGGATCGCGCTCGAGCCCGGCCAGCAGCCGGCGCTCGCCTGCCTGCAGGCGGTCGAACAGCACGAGCTCCAACGCCGGGTTGGCGCGCAGCGGACGATCAAGGAGAGCCATCGTTTCGCCATTCCATCGCATCCCGGCCCGTCACGCCACCGGAGATGTGTGTTAGCATACCTTCAGGTCCTATTCAAGATTCTCCATCGCGAGTTGGGAATGTCTTCAGCTTCTGCTTTCGACGCGTCTCTGACCGAGGAATTCCTCGGCGCGCTCATCCTGGTCACGCCCGCAGGGGATGTCGTCTCCTGGAACCACGGCGCCGAGGCGCTCTGCGGCTTTGCCAGCGGCGAGGCCCTGGACCGCTCCCTGTTCGATCTCATCATCGCCGCCGACCGCGCCGCCGAGGCCCGCGAGCATCTGCGCAAGGCGCTCGAGACCGGCGCCGCGGCGTTCGAGTCGGAGATCCGCCGCCGCGACGGCTCCGGCCTCTTCGTGACCATCGCGCTCAAGACCATCGCCCCTCCCGGCGCGGCCGGCCAGGACGCCGGCGCGCCCGGCGACGCCGGCGGCCTCCGCGTAGCCGTCAACCTGCGAGACGACAGCAGCCTCCGGGTCCAGCGCCAGTCGCGGATGCTCGAGGCCCGGTTCCGCGGCCTGCTCGAGGCGGCGCCCGACGCCATGGTCATGGTCAACCGCGCCGGCCGCATCGTCCTGGTCAACACCCAGGCCGAGCGGCTGTTCGGCGCCGGCCGCCTCGATCTCCTGGGCATCGCCGTCGAGGAGCTGGTGCCCGAGAGCTTTCGCGAGCACCATCCCGGTCACCGCGCCGCCTACTTCGTCGACCCGCGCCAGCGCCCGATGGGCCGTGATCTCGAGCTGTTCGCCCGCCGCCGCGACGGCAC
>DATKFK010000095.1:0-13778 GCA_035544375.1 Thermoanaerobaculia bacterium | reverse complement strand
GGTGCGGCTGCCGGGCGAGCCTGGCGGGTGCCGCCGACGTGACCTCAGTGGATGCGGACGCGAGCGAAGCGCCGCTTGCCCACCTTGAAGAGATAGGGCTCGGCGCGCGGCGGCAGCTCGTGGAAGGGGTCGGCGGCGCGGGCGCCGTCGATGGCGACCGCCCCCTGCTCGATCAGGCGGCGGGCCTCGGCGTTGCTCGGCGCCAGGCCGGTCTCGGCGAGCAGCTTGAGCAGGGTGCGCGCGCCTTCCACCTGGTGATCGGGCACCTCGTCGGGCAGGCCGCCGGCCGAAAACACCTTGGCGAACTCGGCCTCCGCTTGCCGGGCCGCGGCTTCGCCGTGGTAGCCGGCCACCAGGCGAAAGGCCAGGTCCTGCTTGACCTTCTTGGGGTGCAGGTCGCCGGCGGCGACGGCGGCCCGGCGCTGCTCGATCTCGTGGCGCGGCAGATCGGTGAGCAGCAGCAACCAGTCCCACATCAGCGCGTCCGGGATGGACATCGCCTTGCCGTAGATCTCCTGCGGCGGGTCTTCGACGGCGATGGCGTTGCCCAGGCTCTTCGACATCTTGTCGCTGCCGTCGGTGCCCACCAGCAGCGGCACGGTCAGCACGACCTGCGGCTCGAGCCCCTCCTCCTTCATCAGGTCGCGGCCGACCAGCAGGTTGAAGATCTGGTCGTGGCCGCCCAGCTCGACGTCGGCCTTGAGCGCCACCGAGTCATAGCCTTGCGCCAGCGGGTACAGCAGCTCGTGCAGGTGGATCGGCCGGTTCTGCTCGAAACGCGTGCGGAAATCCTCGCGCTCCATCATGCGCGCCAGGGTGTAGCGCCCGGCGAGGCGGACAATGCCCACCGCGCCGAGCGCCAGCAACCAGCGGCTGTTGTAATCGACCACCGTCTCCCGCTCGTCCAACACCTTCCACACCTGGCGCTTGTAGGTCTGCGCGTTGGCCTCCACCTCCTGCGGCGACAGCTGGGGGCGCGTCGTCTTCTTGCCGGTGGGGTCGCCGATGAGCGCGGTGAAGTCGCCGATCAGGAAGATCACGCGATGGCCGAGCTGCTGGAAGTGCCGCATCTTGCGCAGCAGCACGGTGTGCCCGAGGTGGAGGTCGGGAGTCGACGGGTCGAAGCCGGTCTTGACGGTGAGGGGCTCGCCGGAGCGGGCCGAGCGCTCGAGCTTGGCGCGCAGCTGCGCTTCGTCCACCAGATCGACCGCGCCGCGCGTCAGCAGCTCCATCTGGTCGGCGACCGGCGCGAACTCCCGCCTTGCCTGGGCGGCCTTCGGTTCCATGGGCGCGCAGCTTACCAGAGGCCCCTCGTCCCGGGTCGGTGCAGGTCCCGGGTCGGTGCAGGTCCCGGGTCTGTGCAGGTCCCGGGCCGGTGCAGGTGGCGAAGGTATTGGTGTCCTCAACCGGCGCCGCGGCCGGGTCAGGCGGTGGCGCCGGCGAGCAGCTCGCCCGAGGCGACGAGGCGGGCGTCGCCGGCGAGCGTGAAGCGTTGCGTGGCGGGGTCGCGGTCAACGGTGAGATCGAAGCCGCCGCGGGTCGCGACGGTCACCGGCGCGGCGAGGCGGCCGAGCGCCAGTCCGAGGGCGGCGGCGGCCACCGCCCCGGTGCCGCAGGAGAGGGTCTCGTCCTCGACCCCGCGTTCGTAGGTCCGGATGTCGAGCCGGCGATTGCCGTCGAAGCTGACGAAGTTGACGTTGGTGCCGCCGGGCTGGAAGGCGGCGTGGTGGCGCACGGCTCGTCCCACCTCGTAAACCGGCGCGGCGGCGAGATCTCCCGGCCACGCCATCACGAAGTGGGGGACGCCCACCAGGATGCGCCAGCCCGGATACCGCGCGCCGTCGAGCTCGACCACGAGCTGCAGCGGCGCCGAGACCTCGACGTCGAGCGCGAGCGCGATGCGCGACGGATCGAGACGGCGGGCGAGGAACGCTCCGGCGGCGGTCCGCACGCGCACTTCGCCCTGCGCCCAGCCGAGGTGGAAGGCGAGCTGCGCCGCGCAGCGGGTGCCGTTGAGGCAGAGATCGGCGGCGTCGCCGCCGGCGTTCCAGTAGGCCATCGCCACCTCGGGCACCGCCGTGGACGAGGCGAGACCGTCGCCGCCATCGCCATCGCCGGCGCCAGGGGCGCCGCCGGTTGAGGGCTCGCCCCGGCGCAGCACGAAAACCCCGTCGGCGCCGAGCGAGACGCCGCGCCGGCACCAGGCGCGGATCTGCTCGGCCGTGGGGTCGGCCGCCGGACCGGCCAGTGCCACGAAATCGTTGCCGCTGCCCGAGACCTTGAAGAAAGCGGTCATGGGACCGCCACGTGCACCTCGTTGCCGGGAGCGCTCTCGTTGCCCGTCTGGTCGATCGCCGTCACCCGGTAGTCGTAGGCCTGGCCCGAGGCCACCGTGGTGTCGACGTAGCTCGTGACGGCGATCGGCTTCGCGGTGAGGCGCACGAACTCGCCGGTGGCCGCGCCCTTGCGGTAGACGATGTAGCCGGCGAGATCGGGCGCCTCGCTCTGCTGCCACACCAGGCGCACGCGGCCGGCCTCCGCCACCGCGACCAGCTCTTCCGGCACCGGCGGCGGGTAGCGGTCCACGTAGTGGATCTCCTGCTCGGCCTTGATCGCGCTCTCGACCAGCGGTTGCTTGGCATCCACGGCGGTGACCGAGTAGATGTAGCTCTGCGCGAAACGGGCGGTCTGATCGAGATGCCGGGTCGTGGGCGGCCTGACCACGGCGAGCGGCTTGCTGCTGAAGCGCTCGGTGGCGGCGCGCCGGTAGACGGCATAGCCGCCGGCATCGGGAACCGCTTTCCATTCGACCAGGATGCCGTCGGCCTGCGGCGCCACGGTCACTTTTTCGGGCGGCGGCGGCGGCGTCTTCGGCTTGAGCAGCGCCTGGTTCGAGAACGCGGACCGGTCGCCCTTGGGGCCGTAGGTGCGCACCGCGTAGTCGCGGGTCGGCCCGCCCTCCGCGGTCGCCGGCAGCGGCTCGGGCAGCGGCAGGTCGGCGATCAGCAGCTTGCCCAAGGTCGCCGTGCCCAGGTCCTTGCTGGTCAGGGTCAACCGCAGCTTGGCGAGGGATTCGAGCTGCTTCGGATCGAGCGCTTCTGGAGCGGGCGCGGCAGCGCCAGGAGCGGCCGGTTTCGGCGCCCCTGGTGCGGCAGCGGCGCCGGTGCCGGCACCGGCGGCACCGCTGGTGCCGGCTGCGGGCGCGCCGCCCGTGCCCGGTGCGGCCGTCCCCGTGGCTGCCGCGCCAGCGCCTGCCGCGGCCGCGCTTCCCGCGGCCGTGCCTCCAGCGGCCGTGCCTCCCGCGCCAGTGCCTCCCGCGCCAGCGCCTGCCGCGGCCGTGCCGCCCGCGCCGCCCGTGCCCGCGGCGGTCGTGCTTGCACCCGTGGCCGTGCCGCCCGCCCCCGCCGCAGCGGTTCCGGTTCCGCCTCCGGCCGGGCTGGCGGGCTTGCCGGTGGGAGCCGCCGTCACCCCGGGTTTCGCTCCAGGCGCCTGCTTTGGCGGGGGCGGAAGTGGGATCACCGCTTCGTAGATCTCCACCTTGGTGACGCCGTTCAACGCGCTGCCGCCGGGAGTGGTCTGCGGGTAGGTGAAGCTCAGCAGCACGCGGTTCCCCCGCTGATGGGCGGCGAGGTCCTTGGTCGGCGCCGGCACCGCGCGCAGCGGCGGCGTCGGCGGGCCTTCCTTGCCGCAAGCGGCCGCTGTCAGCGCTGCCGCCAGCGCCGCCGCCACTGCCAGCTTCGCCTGCGTCCGCCGCACCGGGTCATAGGACATAGCGGGAGAGATCCTGGTTCTTGACGATGTCGGAGAGTGCCCGCCGCACGTACTCGGCGTCCACGCGCACGTGGACACCGGCCATTTCGGGGGCCGCGAAGGAAACCTCGTCGAGCAGCCGCTCGAGCAAGGTGGACAGGCGACGGGCGCCGATGTTCTCGGTGGTGGAGTTGACCTCGACCGCCAGGCGCGCGATCTCGGCCACCGAGTCGTCGGTGAACTCGACGGTGACGCCCTCGGTCGAGAGCAGGGCCGAATACTGCTTGGTCAGCGCCGTCTCGGGCTCGGTCAGGATGCGCACGAAATCGTGCTCCGTCAGGGCATCGAGCTCGACCCGGATCGGAAAGCGCCCCTGCAGCTCGGGGATCAGGTCGGAAGGCTTGCTGACGTGGAAGGCGCCGGCGGCGATGAACAGGATGTGATCGGTCTTGACCATGCCGTACTTGGTCGAGACGTTGGTGCCTTCGACGATCGGCAGCAGGTCGCGCTGCACGCCCTCGCGCGAGATGTCCGGGCCGCGGCCCCCCTCGCGGCCGGCGATCTTGTCGATCTCGTCGAGGAAGATCATGCCGCCCTGCTCGACCCGCTGGCGCGCCTCGCGAGCGACCTGGGTGCGGTCGATGAGCTTCTCGGCCTCCTGCTGCTGCAGGATCTCGCGCGCTTCGACCACCGACACCGACTGCTTCTTCTTGCGGCCGAACAGCCCGGGCAGCATGTCCTTGATGTTGATGCCGACCTCCTCGACCCCCTGCGGCGTGAACATCTCGAGGCTGGGGTACGAGGACTCGTCCACCTCGACCTCGACGCGCCGCTGGTCGAGCGCGCCGGAGCGCAGCTTGTCGCGGAACTTCTCGCGGGTCGCCGCCAGCTCGTCCTCGTCCTCCTCGGAGTCGTTCTTGAGGTAGCTGCTGATCGGGCGCGGCGGCACCAGCAGCTGCAGCAACCGGTCCTCGGCGCGGGTCGCCGCCGCCTCGCGCACCGCGCCGCGCTTCTCCTCCTTGACCATGCTGACCGCGATCTCGACCAGGTCGCGGATCATCGATTCGACGTCGCGGCCGACGTAGCCGACCTCGGTGAACTTGCTCGCCTCGACCTTGAGGAACGGCGCCTTGGCGAGCCGCGCCAGGCGGCGGGCGATCTCGGTCTTGCCGACGCCGGTCGAGCCGATCATCAGGATGTTCTTGGGCGCGATCTCGTCGGCGATATCCGGCGGCAGCTGCTGGCGCCGCCAGCGGTTGCGCAGCGCGATCGCCACCGCGCGCTTGGCCGGCCGCTGCCCGACGACGAACTTGTCGAGCTCGGCGACGATCTGCCGCGGCGTCATGTTTTCGAGGACGAGGCCCGGCTGAGTCTCGCCCGAGATCTGGATGGCCACCGCTTAGAGCTCCTCGAGCGTCAGCTTGTCGTTGGTGAAGATGCAGATCTCGGCGGCGATCTTCATCGCCTCGCGCACGATGCCGGCGGCGGGCAGCTCGGTGTGCCGCAGCAGGGCGCGTGCCGCGGCGAGAGCATAGTTGGCGCCCGAGCCGATGGCCAGCGCCGCGTCGTCCTCGTCGGGCGACAGCAGCTCGCCGGTGCCCGAGACCAGGTAGGTGCGGTCGCGGTCGGTGACCAGGATCATCGCCTGCAGCTGGCGCAGGGCGCGGTCGGTCCGCCATTCCTTGGCGAGCTCGACCACCGCGCGCTCGAGGTTGCCGCCGAACTCCTCGAGCTTCTCCTCGAGCCGGGTGAAGAGCGCGAGCGCGTCGGCGCCGCCGCCGGCAAAGCCCACGAGCACCTGGCCCTTGCCGGCCCGCCGCACCTTGCGGGCGCCGCTCTTGACGACCGTGCTGTTGTTCAGGGTGACCTGGCCGTCACTCGCCATGCACACCCGCCCGTTGCGGCGTACCAATAGGACAGTCGTCGAGGCCAGGGAGTCCATGGAGGCTGGATTGTACCAGGGGCAGCAGCAGGGGGCCGCGATTGCTGACGGCGGTGCCGGCGGTGACGGCGGTTACGGGCTCAGCCAGCGCCGCGGCGGGCCCGGGGATGCGCGCCGCGGTAGACGGCGAGCAGCCTCTCCACCTCGACGTGGGTGTACTTCTGGGTCGTGGACAGGGAGGCGTGCCCGAGCAGCTCCTGGATCGCCCGCAGGTCGGCGCCACCCTCGAGCAGGTGGGTGGCGAAGGTGTGCCGCAGGGTGTGCGGGTGGACGCCCCGGGCGAGCGCCGTCTGCTCGATCCAGCGGTCGATGATGCGCCGCACCGAGCGGTCGCTCAGGCGGCCGCCGCGGTGATTGAGGAACACCGGTTCCTCTGTGCCGCCGCGGCCCTGGCGCTCGCGCACGCGCTCCCAGACGTCGAGCCACTGCCGCAGGGCGCCCGCCGCCGGGCGGCCGAAGGGCACCATGCGCTCCTTGCCCCCCTTGCCGACGACCCGCAGCACGCGGGCCGCCAGGTCGATCGCTCCCCAGTCGAGCCCGACCAGCTCGCCGACCCGCAGGCCGGCGGCATAGAGCAGCTCGAGCAGCGCGCGGTCGCGCCGCGCCAGGAGGGCGTCCAGCGCCGCTGCGGCGGCGGCCGGCGCGTCCCCGGGCTCCGCCGCACGGCCGGGGGCTTCGAGCAGGGCCTCCACCTCGCCGGGCCGCAGGTGGCGGGGGAGGGTCTGCGGCAGCCTGGGCGTCGGCACCCCCTGCGCGGGGTTGGCGGCCAGCGTCCCCTCGCGGCAGGCAAAGCGCAGCAGGCTGCGCAGCGCCGACAGCGCCCGCGCCTGGCTGCGGCGCTCGAGCCCCTGGGCGTGGAGCGAAGCAAGGAACGACCGCACCGCGAGGCCGTCCACCGCCTGGGGGCGCACGTCCTCGGGAGGCAGGGCGAGGAAGTCGCGCGCCAGGAAGTCGAGGAAGCGCAGCAGGTCGCCCTCGTAGGCACGCAGCGTGTGTGGCGAAAAGTTGCGCTCGCCCTCGAGGTGCTCCAGGAAACGATGGATCAGGCGCCTCATGAGCCTCTGCCGCCGGCAATCTCCTGAACGGGTTCAGGCTCTCCTGGCGCCGGCGCCGCCGCGGGCTCGCAGGACGAAGGCCCCTCGGCTGCGGCGAGCGGCTCGTGCCGCAGCGCCACCTGGTGGCGGGCGGCCCAGGCGGCCAGCTCCCGGACGGCACGGGCGGCGAAGGCGGCGCGGCGCCCCTGGGCGGCCCCGCGGCCAACCGGCGGCGCCGCCGGCGCCGCCGGCGAGCGCCGCGGCGGCGGCTCCCCCAGCTCGGGGAACAGGCCGTAGTTGACGTTGGCTGGCTGGAAATGCCGCGGGTCGGACTCGGTCAGGTGGCGGGCCAGGGCACCCAGGGCGGTCGCGGCCGGCAGGCGCTCGACCGGCCGCCCATGCCGCTCGAGGCTCAGGTAGAGCCCGATCGCCAGCCCCGTGGCCGCCGACTCGAGATAGCCCTCGACGCCGGTGATCTGGCCCGCGAGGCGCACCCGCGGTGCGCTCTGCACGCGGTAGAACGCGTCGAGGTGGCGCGGCGCGTTGATGAAGGTGTTGCGGTGGATCTGGCCGAAGCGGGCGAACTCCGCCCGTTCGAGGCCGGGAATGAGGCGCAGCACCCGCTGCTGCTCACCCCATTTCATCCGCGACTGGAAACCGACCATGTTGAGCTGGCGGCGCGCCAGGGTTTCCTGGCGCAGCTGCACGACGGCCCAGGGGCGCCGGCCGTCGGGGCCGCGCAGCCCCACCGGCTTCATCGGCCCGTACCGCAGGGTATCGGTGCCGCGGCGCGCCAGCTCCTCGATCGGCAGGCATCCCTCGAAGAAGATCGCCTGCTCGAACTCGTGCGGCGCCAGCACTTCGGCGGCGAGCAGGGCGGCATGGAACTGCTCGTAGCGCTCGCGGTCGAGCGGCGCGTTGAGGTAGTCGTCGCCGCCCTTGCCGTAGCGCGACTGCCAGAAGAGGCGGTCCTGGTCGAGGCTCTCGGCCTCCACGATCGGCGCGATGGCGTCGTAGAAGTAGAGGTACTCGCTGCCCAGCAGGCGTTGCAGCGCGGCCGCCATCGCCGGCGAGGTCAGCGGTCCGGTGGCGACCACCAGGTCCGTGGCAGGGTCCGCTGGGAGGTCGGTCATCTCGGCGCGCCGCATCTCCACGCCCGGAAGGCTGGCCAGGGCGCCGGTGACGTGGGCGGCGAAGCGCTCGCGATCGACGGCCAGGGCGCTTCCCGCCGGCACCGCCGCGGCGCGCGCCGCGGCGATGATCAGCGAGTCGAAAGCCTCCATCTCGCGCTTCAGCAGCCCGGCGGCGTGGAGCGGGTCGTCGCTGCGCAGCGAGTTGCTGCACACCAGCTCCGCCAGGTCGCCGGTCTTGTGCGCCGGCGTGGAGGTCAGGGGCCGCATCTCGTGGAGCACCACCGGCACTCCCCGCCGGGCGAGCTGGTAGGCGCACTCCGAGCCCGCCAGGCCGCCGCCGACGACGTGAACGGGATCCGGCATTGTCCGAGCGGGCGCGTGGCTCAGCGTCGTGCCGGCGGCCAGTCGCCGAGCAGCCGGCGCAGGGCGACGATCTGCCCGACGTGGTAGGCGTTGTGGTCGGCGGCGAGCAGCGCCTCGCGCAGCAGGGTCTGCCCCTTGCCGTGGGGGAACGGCGCGAAGAGGTCGGAGGCCGGATCGGCGACCAGTCGCTCCATGGCAAGGAGGTCGCGATCGAAGGCGGCGACGGCGTCGTCCCAGGCAGCCTCGGAAGGAGGCTCCGCACCGCCGGCCGGCCAGTAACCGGCGGGCCAGGCCGGCGACTCGTGAGAGGGATTGCGGCTGAACTCGAGGATGTCAAACTGCGCCAGGCGAAGGTGCTCGAGCAGCTCCCAAAGCGAATGCTCCACGCCCTGGGGCTTGGCACCGCGGAGAGGCGGCGGAACGTCGCGGATGGAAGCTGCAAAGGAGACGTGGGCATGCTCGCCGCGGAGGAGCTCGACGAGATGCTCGCGGAGGGCGGAATCGTGGTCCTTGGCAGAGTTGCTCATGGGGCCATTCTAGCCTCTCTGGCCTACTGGCCTTTCTGGCCTTCTGATAATGACCGTGACCTGCCATTCCCTGGCAAGGTGCCCAGGCGCCCCGGCAGGATGGCCCCGAGCAGATCCAGATGATCCCGAGCAGATCCGGGAATGGTCTGGCCGGCGGGCAGGACGGAGGGCCGCAGTGCACGGGGTCCCGGGGCGGCGGCTCTAAGAGGCGAGGCAAGACACGCCGATCGCGGCACGTACCCTCGACGAGCCGATAGGCCGCCGTCCCCGGGACCCCGTGCACATGCAGGCGGCCCGGCCGCTGAGCTGGCACCCGGCCGATAGGTTGCCCGCCGCCCGTTTGCCGCTCGGTCTTCGAGCGCCCCGTTCGGGGTGCTCAGGGTCAGGCGGCGGGTTCGACCGACTCGGAGTGGCCGCAGCCCGGGGTGTTGCAGATCAGACGCGTGCCGGCTCGCTTGGTCGTCTTCTCCAGAAGGAATGGGGCTCCGCAGTCGGGACAGGGCTTCTGGATGGGCCGGTTCCAGAGCGCGAACTTGCAGTCGGGATAGCGGTTGCAGGAGTAGAAGAGCTTGCCCCTTCGGGACCGCTTCTCCTCGATCTCCCCCTTGCCGCATTCGGGACAGGCGACCCCGGTGGGCTTGGGAGGCTCGGCCTTGGGCCCGATCTTGCGGATCCCCTTGCAGTCGGGATAACCCGTGCAGCCATAGAAGGTGCCGAAGCGGCTGCGGCGCAGCGCCATCGGCCGGCCGCACTCCTCGCAAGGAGGGATTTCCTCGGCGGTGCCATTGGCCGTGGCGGGCTGGTCGCCGGCGGCGGCCTGCGCTTCGCCTGCTGCCGCCGCGGTGGTGCCGACGCCGGCGGCCGGCGCGGTCGGTTCCAGGTCCCTCGTGTACTTGCACGCCGGGTAGGTGCTGCAGCCCACGAAGGTGCCGTAGCGGCCGAAGCGCATCAACAGCTGAGACCCGCAGTCCGGACACTTTTCGTCGAGGGGCACGCCTTCGCGCTTGACGTTGGGCATCTGCTCGCCGGCAGCTTCAAGATCCTGCGAGAACTTCTCGTCGAAATTGGCGACCGCTTGCCGCCAATCGAGATGCCCCTCTTCGATCTCGTCGAGCTGCCCTTCGAGCGCCGCGGTGTAACCCTCGTTGAGGATGTCGTGGAAACCCCGCTGCAGCATGCCGTTGACCAGCCGGCCCAGGGCGGAGGGCCGGAAGCGGCCGTCCACCTTCTCCGCGTAATCGCGCTCGCTCAGGGTGGCGAGGATGCTGGCGTAGGTCGAGGGGCGGCCGATGCCGTTCTCCTCGAGCGCCTTGACCAGGGTCGCTTCGTTGTACTGGGCCGGCGGTTGAGTGAACTTCTGCTCGCCGACCACTCGCCGCAGCTCGAGCGCTTCGCCCTCGCGCAGGGGCGGCAGTGCCGCGCCGCCTTGCACGGCCGACTCCGCCGCCGGGCCGTTGCCGTTGCCCGCGGCCGGGGGGGCGCCTTCCTCGTCGGGCGTGTCGCGGTACACCGCAAGGAAGCCGGCACGCTTCAGCACCCGCCCCGCGGCGCGCAGGACGTAACGGCCGCACTCGACGTCGACCTGGGTCACGTCGAACAGCGCCGGCACCATCTGCGAGCCGATGAAGCGTTCCCAGATCAGCTTGTAGAGCTTCCACTCGTCGGCCTTCAGGTAGTCCTTCACCGCCTCCGGCGGCAATTCGAACGTGGTGGGCCGGATCGCCTCGTGAGCGTCCTGCGCTCCCTTCTTCGAGGCGTAGCGGTTGGCGGCCTCGGGAAGCAGCTCCGATCCGTAGGTGGCGGCGATCAGCTCGCGGGCCGCCGCCAGCGCCTCTTCGCTCACCCGGGTGGAGTCGGTGCGCATGTAGGTGATCAGGCCCACCGCGCCGCTGTCGCCGATCTCGCGCCCCTCGTAGAGGCCCTGGGCGAGCGCCATGGTGCGCTTGACCGAGAAGCCGAAGCGCTTGGCCGCCTCCTGCTGCAACCGGCTGGTGATGAACGGGGCGCCCGGCTTCTGCTGGGCCTCCTTGCGCTCGACGGTCCGCACCACGTAGGTGCCGCCCTCGAGGTCGCGCACGATGGCGCCGGCCTGCTCGCCATTGTCCACCTCGGCCTTCTTGCCGTCGATACGGTGCAGGCGGGCGGTGAAGGGAGGCGGCACGCCGGCTGCCAGCTCGGCGGCGATGTTCCAGTATTCCTGGGGCTCGAAGGCCTCGATCTCGGCCTGCCGGTCGCAGACCATCTTCAGGGCGACGGACTGTACGCGGCCCGCCGAGAGACCCTGCTTGACCTTTTCCCACAGCAGCGGCGACAGGCGAAAACCCATCAAGCGGTCGAGCACCCGCCGCGCCTGCTGGGCATCCACCTTCTTGAAGTCGATGTCGCCGGGATGCTCGAGCGCCTGCAGCACCGCCCCGCGGGTGATCTCGTTGAAGGTGACTCGCCGCACCGACTCCGGCGCCTTGCCGAGCACCTCGAAGATGTGCCAGGCGATCGCTTCGCCTTCACGGTCGGGGTCGGGAGCCAGGTAGACGATTTCCGCTTTCTTGGCAGCCTGCCGCAGCTTCTTGACGACCTCGCGCTTGCTGGCGAGCACCTCGTAGTGCGGCTCGTAACTCGGCCCGATCCCCATGTCCTTCTTGACCAGGTCACGGATGTGTCCGACCGACGCCTCGACGGCGTATTGCCTGCCCAGGAACTTCTTCAGTGTCCGGGTCTTGGCGGGACTTTCGACAATCAACAGGTTCTTGGCCACGGTGCTTAGCAACGCCGCGAGGCGCCCTCCTTATTTCGAGTGGACTGGCGGGACGGCTCGGAGCGCGGACCTTACCACCGGCCCGGCGGCGGCCGCAAGGAACGTCGGAAGCAGCATCGACCCGACCCCTTGCGCCGCTCTGCCCCGAGCGCTCTCTCGTCGGTTGTCCGGTTGACCGCGAGGTCATGGCGCGCGCGCGGCGGCCCGTGCCGCGGCGCGCCGCCGGGCGCTGGCCAGCCGCCACGCGTTGCCGTGCAGGCGCTGTACCCTGCCTTCGATCTCGAGCTCGAGCAGCGCGGCGAGGACGGTGCCGGGTGCGAGCCCGGTGGACGCCGCGATCTGCTCCGCCGAGTGCGCGGCGCGGGGACGCAGCGCGGCAAGCACCGGCCCGCCGGCGCCTGCCACCGGCGCCGACCTTTCGCCGAGATCCGCGGCAGCCACGGCATCCGCGTCACGGCCGGCCACGGCATCCGCTTCACGGCCGGCCACGGCAGCCGCTTCACGGCCGGCCACGACCATGGCATCCGCTTCACGCCCGGCCACGGCCACGGTATCCGCGTCACGGCCGGCCACGGCAGCCACGATATTTGCGTCACGGCCGGCCACGGCCGCGGCGTCCGCCCGGGTTGCGTTCCAGGTGGACAGGGCGTCGAGGACGTCCTGCGGATGGCCGGCGAGCAGCGCGCCGCGGCGCAGCAGGCCGTGCGGGCCCCACGACAGCGCCGCGAACACCGATCCGGGCACGGCGAGCACCCGCCGGCCCAGGCCGCCGGCGTGGCGGGCCGTGTCCAGCGCGCCGGATCGCGGCGTCGCCTGCACCACCAGGGTGACGGCGGAGAGGCCGGCGATCGTTCGATTGCGCACCGGGAAACGCCAGGTCCGCGGGCCGGCGTCGCAAGGGAATTGGCTCACCAGCGCGCCCCGGTCGGTGATCGCGGCTGCCAGCCGCGCGTGAGCGCGCGGGTAGTCGAAGCCCACGCCGCAACCGAGAACGGCGACCGTCCGTCCGTACGGCATCGCCAGGGCGCCCTGGTGCGCCGCCGCGTCGACGCCGTGCGCCATCCCCGAGACGACCGCCACGCCGGCGGCCGCCAGGCAGCGCGCGAAATGTGCGGCCGCTTCGAGGCCATAACCGTCGGCATGGCGCGCCCCGACGATGGCGACCGCCGGCCCGGCCGGCAGCCGCCCGCGTACGGTCAGCACCGGGGGCGGCTGGGCCATCCCTGCCAGGAGCACGGGATAGTCCGGGTCGAGCAGGGTGATCACGCGGGCCCCGGCGCCGGCGGCGGCGGCGATCTCGGCGGCGGCCGCCGCCACGGCGCCGGTCGGCGTCGACCATGCCGGCGGGGGGACCGGCGCGGCCAGGCTCTCGCCGCAGGCGGCCATCTGGACGAGCTGCCCCAGTAGCTCGGTCAGCGTTGGCACCGCCGACAGGCCCGGCAGTGCCGACAGGCCCGGCAGTGCCGACAGGCCCGGCACCGCCGACAGGCCTGGCCCTGCCGACAGGTCCGGCTCCGCCGACAGGTCTGGCAGCACCGACAGGTCTGGCACTGCCGACATGCCCGGCAGTGCCGCCGGCGTGTTCGGCGTGGCGGCGGCCTGTCGCCCGCGTGCCCAGCCGATCACCTTGCCGGCCAGGCGTCCCACCTGCGGCCGGGTCAGCCGCCGGTCGGCATGCAGGGCGATCAACAGCTCGCGTGGCGATGGCAGGTCGCTCATCTTGGATCCATGCAGGTTGGCCGCGTCAGTCGCCGGTCGGCGTGCAGGGCGATCAACAGCTCGCGTGGCGTTGGCAGGTCTCTCATCTGGGATCCATGCAGGTCGGCAGGGTCTGCTCGTCGAGTCGGGCCGCCTCGTCGAGCAGGCTTCCTGTCTACCCCCTTCCTATCTAGTAAGACGTAAAAAGGGCGCCCGCCGTGGACCGATTTTCCGCGCGGCGTCGAGGGCAGGCCCGCCGCCGGCGATCGACCTGGCCCGGGCCTTCGGGTACCCGCGAGGGGACGGTCGGGTCGCCAGGAGTGGACGGCTGCGGGCCGGCGATCTCCCCGCCGCCGCTCCGGGCGAGGCGGTGGCAAGGTATGTGTATACTTGCCTCGGCAGATACTTGCCTGGGAGGAGTGTCCGAGTTGAGACGCTACCCGAAGCCACTCGTCGTCCTGCTGGCCCTTCTGGCCGGCGCCCTGCCGCTCGCCTCGTGCGCCGGCTACGGCAAACCGAATCAACCTGGAACCGAGCTCGCGTTCGGCGTCGACATGGCCCGCCGCGGCCTGTGGA
>DATKFK010000094.1:0-5016 GCA_035544375.1 Thermoanaerobaculia bacterium | reverse complement strand
CAGCTGCTGACCGAGAGCCTGGTGCTCTCGGGGCTCGGCTGCCTCGCCGGGCTCTTGCTCTCCGCCTGGGCCACCAGGCCCCTGGTGGCGATGAGCGGGGTCAAGTTCCCGAGCTTCGTGGCCCTGGGGCTCGACCCGCTGGTGGTGATGCTGCTCGCGGCGCTGTCGCTCGTCTGCGGCGTGGTGTTCGGCTTGACTCCGGCCTGGCTGGGCGTGCGCCGGAGCGCCGACGAGCTGCGCCAGCGACAAACCTCGATGGCGGCCGCGCAGCGCCGCTTCCTGGGCTCGCTGGTCATCGCGGAGATGGGCCTGGCGCTCTTCCTGCTCCTCGGCGCGGGGATCATGATCCGGGGCTTCCAGCAGCTCCGCCACGCCGACCTGGGCTTCGCGCCGCAGGGGCTGCTGACGATGCGCGTCGAGCTCAAGGGCAAGCGTTACGCCGACGCCAAGACGATGATCCAGGTGGCGCGGCTGTACCGGGACCGGCTGCGCGCCCTGCCGGGGGTGCAAGCGGTGGCGGTCGCGGCTCCCACCGTTCCCACCGACGGCTGGTTCGCCCTTGCCTTCGTCATCGAGGACCTGCTGCCGAAGACCAAGGACGGCGCCGCCACGCTGGTCTTCCATCACGTCACGCCGGGCTTCTTCAGCGAGCTGCGCATGCCGCTGCGGGAAGGCCGGGACTTCGCCGAGGCGGACGGCGAGGCAAGCCTGCCCGTCGTCATCATCAGCGAGGCCATGCGGCGCAAGTACTGGCCGCAGGAGAGCCCGCTGGGCAAGCGGCTGAAGCTCAAGCGCGATCCGCAAGCCCCCTGGCTCACCGTCGTCGGAGTGGTCGGCAATCTCGACCAGCAGGCGATGCAGGAGCTGGAGTGGCCGGGGCCGGACGTCTATCTCGACGCCTTCCAGTTCCCCTCGATGCTGGTGCCGGTCTACAACTTGTTGATCCGCGGCCGGGGCGTTGCGCCGCTCAGCCTGGTCAAGGCGGTCGGCCGCGAGCTGCGCGCCGTCGCTCCCGACATCCCTCCCTACGACGCCGATACGATCGAGAGCCGCCTCGACCTGTTCAATGCCAAGCGGCGCTACCTGGTCGTGCTGATCAGCCTCTTCGCCGGCCTGGCCCTGGTGATCGCCACGGCGGGGATCTACGGCGTGCTGTCGTACTCCGTCACCCGGCGCACTCGCGAGCTGGGCATCCGGGTGGCGCTCGGAGCGCGGCGGCAGGACGTGGCCAACCTGGTGATGGGGCAGGCGCTGCTGCTGACGGCGGTCGGTCTGGGGATCGGCCTCGCGGCGGCCCTGGGGCTCAACCGGCTCTTCCACAGCTTGTTCTACGGCTTGAGCCCGACCGATCTCGTGGCCTTCGTGGGCACCCCTTTGCTGCTCCTGCTGGTCGCCCTGGCGGCGGCTTATGTCCCCGCCCGCCGGGCGATGAAGATCCAGCCGACGATCGCCCTGCACGCCGAGTAGGCGCGACCGCCGGCGGGACGCCAGCTACCAGCGGTGACTCAGGAACTCGTTCTCGCCGAGGGCCAGGCGTCCGAGCCGGCGCTCGATGAGCGCGTTGATCTCGCCGCCCAGGGGACCGAACATCACTTCCTGGGATATCCGCTCCATCGGATGGGTGCCGGCGAGCGAGCGGCCGCCGATGATGCGCCGCACCGCGGTGACGATCTCCTCGGCGACGCGCGTGGCGAAGTGCTTGGCCGCGTTGGCGAGGTGGTAGGCGTCCATGAACTCGGGCAGGCTCGGACGGCGGGCGACCGCTTCGATCGCCTGGCCCGCCTGCAGCACCATGGCGCACGCGGCGCGGTAGTCGATCGCCAACCGGCCGATATCGGCGACCACCCCGTCGGCCTCGGCCAGGGGCCGGTCGTTGGCCGCGCGGACGGAGCGCAGGAACTTCCTGGCCTCCTCGAGGGCACGCGCGGCGGCGCCCAGGAAGGGCGCGGGGAACAGGGCCTGGTGCCATGCCACCTGGAAGGCGGCGATGGTGCGGTCGACCCTCAGCATGTTCTCGGGCGTGATGTGGCAGTCGAAGGTGACGCTGCGGGTGTCGGAGTCCACCATGGCGTTGGGAAAGAGGAACGGCCCGATCTGGATCGCGGGGTTGTCGCGCAGGGGAGCCATGAAGATCGCGAACCCTTCACCCTCGAGCTGGCTGAAGACGAGCACGAGCTCGCTCTCGGTGGCGAGCGACATGTAGGCCGCCGAGCCGCTGATGTGGAAGCCGTCCCCTTCGTGGCGGGCCACGCAACCGTAGCTCTCCACCTTGTCGGAATGCACCCGGGAGGTGGTGTTGGCGACCAGCGTCCGGCCCGCGATCAGCGATGCGAGGAGCGCCTTGCGGCGCGACGCCAGCGTGGCGTTGTTGCGCAGGGGAAAGGTGGAGAGCGTGCAGCTCACCGCGTAGTGGTTGAAGATCGCCACGCCCACCGCCGGCGAGATGCTGCCGAAGCGGCGCAGGATCTCGAAACAGGCGGCGTGGAGCCCGCGCGGGTCGCGGCTGTAATACCGGGGAGGCAGGATCGCCAGGTCGCCGGCGCGGAACACGCGGTAGAAGGCGGGGAGGTCCCGCGTTGCCATCGCCTCGGCAAGCGCCGCGGCAGCGAGCGCCGTCTGCGCCTCGCGCTCCTCGGCGGAGAGCTTGCCGTTGCCGGCCGCGGCGGGCGCCCCGCTGGCGGGCGGCGCGGACGGCGCGGGCGGCGGCGCGGCCATGACCGGTTGGACCGGCGACCCCCGCCGCTTCACGGCCGCGGCCTCCTCTCGAACCTCGCTGATCTTGCCGGCGCTGCTGCTTTTTGCTGCCATGGTCTCCTCCAAAGCTGGTGCGGTCCTGTCCCGCGTCGCAGGCCGGACCTCCGCGCTACTGGCGGGCCTCCCGCGCCGGTGCCGCGAACGCGGCCTGCTGCGGGTGGTCCCACTCGATCGCGCCGTCCTTCATCTTGATCAGCCGGTCGGCCAGCGCGTAGAAGCTGTCGTCGTGGCTGATGACGAAAACCGTCTTGCCCCGTGCCTTGAGCTCCGGCACGATCTCGAAGTAGAAGACCTCCTTGAACTGGGGATCCTGGTCGGCGGCCCACTCGTCGAAAAAATAGATCGGGCGGTCCTCCATGTAGGCGGTCAGCAGCGCGAGCCGCTTGCGCTGTCCGTGCGACAGGTCGAGGGTCGAGATCACGCCGTCCTCGACCTTGACCTTCCTGTCGAGCTGCAGCCGGAAGAGGAAGTCGCGGGCCGCTTCGTCGAGGCCGATCCGCTCGAGGCCCATCAGGGAGTCGAAGAGGTAGAAGTCGGTGAAGACGGTGGCGAAGAGCTGGCGATAGCCGTCGCGGTTCTCGCTCGAGACCGGCCGGCCGTCGAGCAGGATGCGGCCGTCGTCCGGGACGTAGAGGCCGGTCAAGAGCTTCGCCAGCGTCGACTTGCCGCTGCCGTTGCCGCCGGTGATGAAGACGATCTCGCCGGCGTCGACGGCGAGGCTCATGGGCCCCAGGTTGAAGCTCTCGGCCGCCGCATCGCCGGCGTAGCGGTACGAGACGCGCTCGAGCTCCAACCGCCGCCAGCCCGCAAGCTCCCCCCCATCGCCCGGAGCGGTCTCGGCGGCGCTGCCTGAAAGATCGAGGCCGAGCCGGTCGAGCTTGCGCATCGCGACGCCGGCGCGGCTGAAGTTGGGCAGCAGCTGGAAGATCGCCTCCAAGGGGCTCAGCATGTAGAGCAGGCAGAGCGTGAACCCGGTGATCACCCGCTGGCTGCCCAGGGCGCTGTCGCGGAAGGCGAAGATGATCACGCCGATGGCGATGAAGAAGAGCTGGTTGCCCCACACCGTGGTGGCGATGAGGAGGTTGTGGCCGATGGCGGTGAACCGCCGGATCTTCTCGCCGGTGGGGATGAGCGCCAGGTCGACGAAGACCTGGCGGCGGCGGCGGTGGAGCCTGAGCTCCTTGGCGCCGAAGATGAGGGCCCGGAACTGGGCGAAGAGCGTGTCGGTCTCCTCCCGCAGGCGCCGGAAGTACTCGCGCGCCAGGCCCATCGCCAAGCCGTAGGTGAGCGACCCCACGACCATGAAGCCGATCACGACGAGCAGCACTCTGAAGGAGAGCCAGCCCATGTAGGCCAGGCAGGTGACGACGATCGCGGATTGCATGCAGAGCACGGGGACCTGCGTCAGGGCGGTCGCCAGGGTGGAGATGTCGTCGGTCAGCGTGGCGAGCAGGCGGTGCGGTCCGAGGTCCTCGACGCGGCGCAGCGGCGCGGCGAGGATACGGCGGCACGACTGCAGCCGGGTCTCGAAGATTGCCTGCGTGGCGAGGTGGTTGAACAGGGTCTGGGTGAGCAGGCGGCTCGCCGGCACCGCCACGCAAAGGGCGATGAAGCCGTAGAGGAGACGCGGGTCCCGGTTGCCCGCGAGGACGCCGCTGATGATGGCGAGCCAGCCGGTCAAGCCCAGGCCGCTGACCAGGCCGGCGAGCAACGCCAGCGCCATCAGCCAGGGCGAGAGCTTGTGGCGGGACATCCGCAAGAGGTAAGCGAGCACCTTGACGAGTTCCATCTCCGCTCCTTGGCTTGCCGGCCTCCGCTGTCCTGCTCCCGGATCACCCGATAAAAGAGTTGCATATTAGCATGGCTTGAGCTATGATTTCAAGCAATGAAACACCAGCTAACTGCCCAGCCAGCCTCATCTTCCTCATCTTCCCCATCCCGCCTGGAGAGGAACGTCAACGAGGCGCTGTTCATCGACGGCGTGCGCGAGCTGGCAGCCGGCAAGATGACGAGCGCGATGTTCGAGCTCGCGCTTGAGATGCAGCTTTTTCGCAAAATCCATGGCCGAGCGGTGAGCGTCGAGGAGCTCGCCGGGCTGCTCGAATTGCCGGTCTGGTCGGCGCGGATCATGGCCCAGTTCCTGTGCCGCCGGGGCGTGCTGGTCTACCGCGACCGGAAGCTCTCGAACGCGCCCGGGATCGGACCCTTCCTGGTGGAGGACAACCGCGACCTGCGCGAGCTGGACCTGGTGCTCAAGTTCAA
>DATKFK010000093.1:0-19631 GCA_035544375.1 Thermoanaerobaculia bacterium | reverse complement strand
CCCGCGCTCGGTATCGCCTGGGCGCCGGCCTCGTGGGTGCGCTCGACCACCTTGCGGCTGCGCAGGCGGTCGATGGCCCGGCTGCGGGCGATCAACACCAGCCAGGTGGACACCGAGGAGCGGGCAGGGTCGTAGCGCTCGCCATGGTTCCAGACCTGGACGAAGACCTCCTGGAGCACCTCCTCGGCGTCGGCGTGGTTGTCGAGGATGCGCCGGGCGAGCGCCATCAGGGTGGGCGCGAAGCGGGCGTAGAGCTCGGCCAGCGCGTCCGGCTGCCGCTCCGCGATGCGCCGGATCAGCGCCGCGTCGCTCGAGGCCGCCAGAGAGCCGGTCTGCGATGAGGTAGGATCCATTCCCGGGTCGGCGCCCCGCAACTGTGTCTGCCGGTGCTTTCGTCGCAGGGCGCCCGACACTTCCTACGGGTCGTCGGCGCCCCGCAAATGCGTCAGCCGGATTGCGCTGTCGAGCTCATTTTTGGCGAGGATAGCATGAAGCCCGGCGCCGCTTCGGGCGGCTGGCCGCGGCAAGGAGGCAGCGCTTTGCCCACGGACCTCCATCGAGACAGCGGACCGCTGCAGCCGGCCGTCCGGGTGATCATGATGCCCAAGGACACCAACGCCCTGGGCACCATCTTCGGCGGCATCATCCTCTCGTACATCGACCAGGCGGGAGCGGTCGAGGCGCACCGCCATGCGCCGGGGCGGCTGGTGACCGTCGCCATGCGCGAGGTGATCTTCCATGCGCCGGTGTTCGTCGGCGACCTAGTGAGCTTCAACACCGAGACGCTGCGCCGCGGCCGCACCTCCATCACCGTCAAGGTGACGGTCGAGGCCGAGCGCGGCTATCGCGGCACCGGCAGGGTCAAGGTGACCGAGGCCGAGGTGATCTACGTGCACGTCGGCGAGGACAACCGGCCGCTGCCGCTGCCCGATCCCCGGACCGTCCCGGCGAGCGGCATGTCGTAACCCGGCCCTCTGTTCGGCAGTCGTGCACTTCTGGCTCACCTCTGTCGCAGCAGTCGCCGGGGCCCCAAGTGGTACCATCGCCAGGATGCCCGAGGCGCGCCGCGGCAAGCGAGTTTTCTCCTACGACGAGGCCCTCTCGTCCTTCCCCGCCGTCCGCGACCTGACGGCGGCGGCGGTGCGCCAGATGGAGGCATTGGTCAACTCGCTGGCCAGCCGCGACGAGCTCGAATCTCGCCGCCCCGAGCTGGAGGAAGCCTGCGAAGAGATCGTCCGCCTTTGGGCGCAGGAGATCAGCGCGGTCGGCTGCGAGGTCAAGGGGCTGTGGCTGGTCGACTGGGACAGCGGGGACGGCTATTACTGCTGGCGCTTCCCCGAGGAAAGCATCTCCTTCTTCCACACCTACGAAGAAGGGTTCGCCGGCCGGCTGCCGATCAATTGAGCCAGCCGATCCGGCGGCTCAGCGCCTGTTTGCTTCGGCGAGCAGGCGTTCGAGGCCGTCGAGGCTGAGGCCGTCGAGGCTGGCGGCGACCGCGTCGGCGGCGGCGAGGTGCTCCTGCGGATAGGTGTGGGCGACGCCCAGGGTCAGCAGCCCGGCGCCGGCGGCGGCCGCGAGGCCGGCGGGGCTGTCCTCCACCGCCAGCACCTCGTGCGGATGGACCAATCTTTCGGGCAGCGGCGGCAGGACGTTGAGCGCCTCGAGCGCGCGCCGGTAACCCTCGGGGTCCGGCTTGCCCATGGCCACGTCCTCGGCGGTCACCAGCACCTTGAAGGAGCTCGCCAGGCCGGACTGGCGGAGGGCGCCGTCGACCTCCTCCCGCAGCGCCCCGCTCACCACTCCCAGCATCAATCCGGCCGCCGCCGCGCCGCCGACCAGCTCCGCGGCGCCGGGGAACAGCGGATACCCGCTCTCGTGCATGCGCTCCTGGTAGTAGGCCGCTTTGCGCGCGATCAGCCGCATCAGCCGCGGCACGGTCGGGGTCTCGCCGGCGGCCTCCAGGACCGCCGCGAAGCACTGGCGGTCGTCGAACCCCAGGTAGTCCCGGAAGTAGTCTTCCGGCGTCAGCGCGACGCCCTCTTCCGCCAGCACCCGCTGGAACATCTCGAGGTGGATGGGCTCGTCGTCGACCAGTACGCCGTTGAAGTCGAACAGGATGGCCCGCAGCACCCGGCGATCATACCGCCGGCCTGAAAGCGCCGGCTTGAAAGGCTGGCCGGAGCGGCCGGTGGAGTGGCCGGGAATGCCGGCGCCGCCGATGGGGGTTTTGATCTTGGAGAGGCAGCTGGCGGCTTGACCGGCTTGACTTTGCGGTTTGACTTTGCGCAGGTCGGTCGCTATCGTGCTGAAAGAAGGAGACGCCATGGACGACATTCAGGCTCAACCCGTGGGCGACGCGCCTGCCGCCGGTCCTCCCGCCGCAGATGCCGGAGAGAGCACGGAGCAGCACCCGGTGACCTTGACCGCCAAGGCGGTCGACATGGTCAAGATCACCCGCAACGGCGAGGGGATCGATCCTTCCCATGGGCTGCGGGTGGCGGTGCGCGGCGGCGGCTGCAGCGGCTTCGAGTACGCTCTCGACTTCGAGGGCGAGGCGCGGTCCAACGACTACGTCTACGACCAGCACGGCTTGACGGTCTACGTCGACGCGGTGAGCGCGCGCTACCTCGAAGGCACCACGGTGGATTACGTGCTGGGAACGAGCGGGGCCGGCTTCAAGTTCAACAACCCGCGAGCCCAGGGCACCTGCGGCTGCGGCTCCTCCTTTACCGTCTGACGCACGACTCGACCAGGGGCAGCGGCCGCACCTCGGCGCCTCCGCCGCCCGCGAGCTCGAGCCGGCTGCCGGGCGCGGCGGCGCGGCGGTGCAGGATGGCCAGGCCGGCCGGCCGGTCCAGAGCCAGCGAATGGACGGCGGTGCCGAGCGTGCCCGCCTCGCGTCCTTCGTAGAGCAGCGCGGTTCCCGGGGCCGGCACCACAGATCCTTCGAAGACCAGCCCGCACAGTGACTTCTGGACCCCGCCGCGGTAGTGGATGCGGGCGACGACCTCCTGCCCCAGGTAGCAACCCTTGGTGTAGCTGACCGCCTCCTCGACGCCGGTTTCCTGCGGGAAGCTCTGCGGTCCGAAGTCCTGCCCGAAGCGCGGGATGCCGGCCTCGGTCCTCACCACCTCCAGCGCCTCGGGGCCCACGGGGCACAGGCCGGCGCCGGCGCCTCCGGACCAGGCGAGCAGGCCCTCTCTCAGCGACGCCGCCTGGGAGGCCGAGACCCACAGGGTCAGCGCAGGCACTCCCAGGCGCTCCCGGCGCTGGACCGTGACCTCGACGCCGGACACCATGGCGCGAGCGTGGCTCCACGGCTCGCCCGGCAAGGCGAGCCCCGGGGCGATGCCAGCCGGCCCGGCCAAGACCTCCGGCGCTCTGGGGCCGGCCAGCGTCAGCGGCAGCATCTCGTCCAGGGGACGGATTTCGACGCGATCGGCGATGAGGTACTTCCGCAGGTGACCGGCGATGGCCTCCTGCTGGCCGGCCGGCAGCTCGAGCCAGAGGCGATCGCCGTGCTCGATCACCACCACGTCGGCCAGGATGCGGCCCTGGGCGCTGGTGAAGAAGCCGTAGGCGCCCCGTCCTGCCGCCAGCCCCTTGACCTCGCAGGTGACGTAGGCGTTGAGGAAGCGATGGCGGTCAGGCCCGAGCAGCTCCAGCCGGTCGCCGGCCGGATGATTCGCCAGGCCGCAGCCGTGCCGCAGCGCCGCGTACTCCTCGGAGAGCTGGCCGGTGCCGGCGGCGGCCACGGCGACGGCCGAAGCCGGCGTGTTCGTCTCGTTCATACCCTCAGTCTAGACCAGCCGCATAGAATGAGGGGGCAATGAGCGTCGCCGTTCCCTTCGCGCTGAGCCGTCCCGGCGGTGGCTTGCTGCACGGGCTGGTCGATCTGCCGGAGACGCCGGGCCGCGGTCCGGCGGTGGTGATCTGTCATGGCTTCAAGGGCTTCATGGAATGGGGGTTCTTTCCCGCCCTGGCGGCGCTGCTGGCGCAGCGCGGCTTCGTCGCGGTGCGCTTCAACCTCTCGGGCACCGGCATGCAGCCGGGCGACGAGCGGGTCACCGACCCTGGGGCCTTTCGCGAAGACACCTACAGCGGCGAGCTCGCCGATCTGCTGCGGGTGCTCGAGGCGACCGGCGACGAGATCGCTCCCGGCTGCGTGGACCGCGCCCGGATCGGCCTTTTCGGCCACAGCCGCGGCGGGGCCGCCGCCATCCTGGCCGCCGCCGCCGAGAGCTGGCGGGAGCGCGTCCACGCGCTGGTCACCTGGGCGGCCATCTCGCACGTCGACCGCTACAGCCCCGAGGATAAGAGGATCTGGCGCGAGACCGGCGAGCTGCCGGTGGTCAACAGCCGCACCGGGCAGCAGCTGGCCCTCGGTCGCGGGCTGCTCGAAGACGTCGAGCGAAACGCCACCGGTAGCCTGGACATCCTCGCCGCCGCCGGCCGGCGTGCCGCTCCCTGGCTGATCGTCCACGGCGCCGAAGACGAGTCCGTGCCCGCCGCCGAGGCCGCCGAGCTGGACGCGCGCGCCGCCGGCACCCACGAGCTGCTGCTGATCCCCGGCGCCGGGCACACCTTCGGCGTCCGGCACCCCTTCGCCGGTCCCACTCCTTTCCTCATCCAGGCGCTCAACGCCACCCAGACCTGGTTCCGGCGCCACCTGTAAAGTCCCGCTAGAATGGCCGGTAAGCGTCGTGGCCTGTTCGGCGGCTTTTTCGCGCTAGTTTGCGCGTTATTTTCAGAGCCCGGCCCGCTTCGATTGCGGCAGCTGTGGCGTTCTTGGAACGCTCGGCAGAGCGAGTGTCGAGGTGTATGGACGAATTCGCGGAGCGCCTGAGATTTGACCGAGCAAAGAAGAACCTCGGCGATGCGTTAGCCGCCTATGAGGTAGAGCTAACAATTTCCTTGAGGTTGCTGCGAGAGGTCATAGATTCGATCAGAGAAATGGTAAGGCTTGCTTCTGCATCATGCCCCGCATCAACGTATCCGCCAACGCTCCGCGAGTGATCGTGGCCCCTGTGCCAATACCTGGGTCATAGGCTTGCACCTTGACCAGCGCTTTTCCATTTGTACGTCGGTTCGGACTCGATCCGATCCGGCCGCCGGTCATCTGAGGTAGGCCAAAGTACCACTACCAACAACACTACGGATCAGGCGGTCCGAACCGGCGCTGCTCTTCGAGAAGGGCTTCCAGCTCAGCGATAGATTCCAGGTCGCGCGGCCTACCGGCGGCTCGCTTCACCTGGATGAGGGTCACCAGGTCGAGACAGCGGCAGTCTTCGCCGAAAACCTCTATGAGGCTCGAACGGGACACCAGATCGTCATATCCTCCGCCACCGGTGATCTCGCCGAGCAGGTCTAGATCTCCGAGGGTCGTGGTCAGGGTGAAGTTCAGCCCGCGTTCGAGGGTCTCGGCGTTCCAGCGAAACGGCAAGCCAGGAGGAGCACCTCTGAGATAGGGCTGGTATGGTGCCAAGGCTGCCACCAAGCGCTCGAGGTTGGCACGGGCTCGGGAATAGACGACATCGAGATCCTGCGTGAGCCGTGACGCCCCGTGCACGGTCGCCGCCATACCACCGACAAGAATGAAATCTACCTTGGAGGCGCTGAGCAGCTGGAGGAGCCGTTTGAAGTCGGTCACCGGCGCTGCTCTCGGCTGCGCTGGCCGGCACGGCGGAGCTCTTCCGCGAACCTCTGGAGCTCCATCAGGTTCAGGATGCGCTCATCGACCGAGCGTGTGAGGTTCTGCCGCAAGAGGGTTCTATCCACGTCTCGCTTGTACAGCTCGACGACGGGGTCGGGTGCCAGGGGTAGATCCTTGTCGCGCATCGTTGCTTGGCCCACCGAACTTCGAGAATGTATCACCGGAGGCGGGCCGCTATCGCGCGCATAGCTTGCTTCTCTCCGTCAGCGCAGACCTCGCGGCGTGTCCTTGGGGGTTGGCGCGGGCTGGAGCTCGACGGTACCGGCGGCTGGCGGGAATGCGCGCCGGAAGGCGCTCACGGCCATCCTGAGGTAGAGCTCCGGAACCAGGCGGTAGGCGTACACCATCCAGCGCTTCCTGCCGATCAGGACCTCTTGACGGCCGCTCTCGACGGCGGCGACGATCGCCTCGGCGCAACGGGCAGGGGACATGCCCGCGGCCTGGGCACGGTCCATCGCCGCGTACGGGCTGCCGTCGGCGGTCAGGGCGCTGAGCGAGATGGCGGTGCGCACGCCACCGGGGCAAACGATCGTGACCCGCAGACCCGCATCCCAGGTCTCGGTGCGCAGGGCGCCGAAGTAACCGTGCAGGGCGTGCTTGGAGGCGCAGTACGCTGAGCCCCGCGGAATGGCGATCTTGCCGGCGAAGCTCGCGACGACCACGATCCGGCCCTGCCGCCGCGACAACATCGACGGCAGCACGGCCCTGGTCAAGGCCACCGGCCCCCAGAAGTTGGTCTCGAAGATGCGCCTCTCGACCTCCGGCAGCGTGTCGCGGACGTAGGCACGCTGGCTGACGGCGCCGTTGTGGACCAGCACGTCGATGTGGCCGCAAAGCGCCAGGGCGCGCTCGGCCGCATCGGCAATGCTGCCCGCGTCGCCGAGATCCAGCGGCAGCACCAGATGGCCGCCTGCGCCGCCGGGTTCGCCGCGCCCGGCCCCCTCGCCGCCGGCTCCTTCACCGCCTGCTCCTTCGCCGGCTCCCTCGCCGCCGGGCCGGCCCTGGCCGTTGCAGACAGCAGCCACCTCGACGAGGCGCTCCCGGTTTCGCGCCGACAGGATCAGCCGCGCGCCGCGCCGCGCCAGCGCGTACGCCAGGGCCTCGCCGATCCCGGAGGAAGCGCCGGTGATCCAGACCACCTGTCCTTGCCAGTCCATCACGCGTCCTCCAGGCAGCGCCGCAGACAGTCCGCGGTGGCCTCGACATGCGGCGGCAGCAGCATCGTGTAGTGGTTGGCAGCCACCGTGAGGACGTCGAGAGGCGCCTCGCCAAGGATCGCCTGCCAGAGACGTGGGAGGTCCTGGCGCACCGCAGAAAGATCCGCTCCGAGGCCGGTCCGCGCCGGATCGAGACCCATCGCTGCCGCCTCGCGGGCCATCTCGGCGAGGCGCTCCCCGGGCAGCGGGTCTCCGGCCTGGATGAGCGCCGCCCGCACCGGCGCCGCCCGGGGCACGTAGCGGCCGGCGGCCTCGACGTTGGCGCAGAACACCGCGAACAGCCGCTCGCCGAGGCCGCTGCTGGGCAGCACGCCGGCGGCAACCGCCTGCTCGAGCGCCCGCTGCACGAAGCCGTCGCCGTGGTACGGCCCAGGGACGTCGGCGAGCTCGCCCGCCCCCGGGCGCCCGGCGCTGACCGCCAGGTCGTAGAGGAACCAGCGCAACAGGCCGGCGCGCAGCAGCGGATCGAGCGGCAGCCGGCCGTTGCCGGCCGCCGCCTGGCCGGCTGCCGCCTTGCAGGCTGCCACCTGGCCAGTGGCCGCGCCGGCGGCAGCGCCGCCGGGGAGGGTGTCGATCAGCACCAGGCGGCTCACCCGAGCGCCGCGCGCGAGGAGCTGGCGGCTCATCTCGAAGGCCACCATGCCGCCAAAGGACCAGCCGCCGAGGACGTAGGGGCCCTGGGGCTGTCCGGCGACCACCTCGTCGAGGTAGCGGGCGGCCATTGCCTCGACGTCACCGCACGGCGCCTCCTCGCCGTCCAGGCCGGCTGCCTGCACGGCGATGAAGGGACGATCGGCGCGCAGCAGGCGCGCCAGCCGCCGGTAGGAGAGGGTGGTGCCGCCGATCGGGTGCACGCACCAGAACGGCAGCCGGGTGCCTGCCGGTTCGATCGTCACTCGCAGCTTGGCGCGGCGCGGCGCGGCTTGCGGCAACAGGCCGGCCAGCGAGCGCACGGTGACCCGGCCGGAAAGCGCGGCGAGCGGCAGCGGCTTGCCGAAGCGCTCCTCGAACGTCGAGGCGAGGTGGAGCGCCAGCACCGAGTGGCCGCCAAGATCGAAGAAATCGTCGTCGGCGCCGGCGCCGGCGACTCCCAGCACCTCCCGCCAAAGGTCGGCGATGGCGCGCTCGCGCTCGTCGGCCGGCGCACGGTACGGATAGGGCAGATCGGGCCGCGGCTTGCCCGAGGTTGTGCCGGTCGCCACCCGCACCCCGGGGAGCACGGCGGCTTCCGGCGCCGCTTCCCCGCCCGCGAACCCGCCCACCGCCGCGTCCGCCGCCGCGTCCGCCGCCGTCGCCGCTGGCCCGCCGCGGGTCCAGTCCATCGCGCGCAGCCTTCCGGCATCTTCCGGCGGCAGCTCGAGCGAGTAGCGCTGGCGCTCGAAGGGATAGGTCGGCAGCCGCAGCCGGCGCCGGCGTTCGCCCTCATGCACCGCCTGCCAGTCGACCTCGACACCCGCCAGCCAAAGCCGGCCAAGGCCGCCGAGCAGGATCTCCAGGTCCGGCCGCGGATCGCTCGCCGGCGGCAACGACGAGACGATCAGGCGATGCTCGCCGGCCGGGCCGCCGGCCGGAGCTGCGGCCTGCCGCGCCGCCTGGTACCGCTGCACCATCGCGCTCAGCCCGCGCCCCGGCCCGACTTCCAGGAAGATGCGGCCCGGCTCGCGCCAGAGCTCTTCGATGGCCGCCCCGAAAAGCACCGTCTGCCGCAGGTGGCGCACCCAGTAATCGGCGGCGACCGCCTCCTCGGCGGCGATCCAGGTGCCGGTGACGTTCGACAGGTAGGGCAAGGCGGGAGGCCGCAGCTCGACCTGCCGCACCCGCTCGGCAAAGGCGTCGAGGACGGGCTCGAGCATCGCGGAATGGAAGGCGTTGCCGATGCGCACCCGCCGGCAGCGCACGCCGCGCCCGGCGAGCCGTTCCTCGAGCGCCGCGACGGCATCCACCGCTCCGGTCGCGACCGCTGCCGACGGTCCGTTGATCGACGCCAGCTCGAGGCCGCCGCCCAGGAGCGGCTCGAGCTCCGCTGCCGGCAGCTCGACGCTGAGCATGGCACCGGGAGGCAGGTCCCGCATGAGCTTGCCGCGCCACGCCACCAGCGCCAACGCATCCGCGAGCGTCAGCACGCCGGCCAGGCAGGCAGCCACGTACTCGCCCAGGCTGTGGCCGACCAGGGCAGCGGGACGCACTCCCCACGAGATCCAGAGCTGGGCGAGCGCGTAGTCGACCGCGAACAGCGCCGGCTGCGCCAGGGCGCTCGCCGCCGGCCGTCCGGACGCCGCCGCGGCGGCGTCCGCCGGGTCTGGCGGCGGGAAGAGGAAGCTCCGCAGATCGCAGCCGAGATGCGGCGCGAGCAGCTCGGCACAGCGGTCGAGCTCCTCGCGGAAGCGCGGCTCGTCGCGATACAACCCGCCGGCCATGCCGAAGTGCTGGGCACCCTGGCCCGGGAACATGAAGACGATGGGGCGATGGCTCGGCGCTTCGCCACCGGTCATCACCCTGGCGGGGTCGAGGCTGTCGAGCGCCGCGACCGCCTCGCCGGCGTCGCGGCAAAGCACCGCTCGCCGGTGCTGCCACTGCCGGCGGCCGGTCTGCAACGTGTGGGCGACGTCCGCCAGGAAAGTCGCCTCCGGGGTCGCCGGCCCCTGGGGATGCCGCGCCGCGAGATGGTGGCTCAGGTTGGCGGTGGCCTGCTCCAGCGCCGCGGCGGTCTTGGCGGAGAGGACCAGCAGCTGCCATGGGCGGCCGGCGGTGCTCGCGGCCGGCGGCGGCGCTTCTTCCAGGATGACGTGGGCGTTGGTGCCGCCGATGCCGAACGAGCTGACCCCGGCGCGCCGCGGCGTGCCGCCGCCGGGCCACTCCCGCAGCTCGGCGTTGACGAAGAACGGTCCGCCGGCGAAGTCGATGCGCGGGTTGGGCCGCTCGAAGTGCAGGCTCTTGGGGATCTGCCGGTGCTCCAGGGCGAGGATGGTCTTGATCAGTCCGGCCACGCCGGAGGCGACGTCGAGGTGGCCGAGGTTGCCTTTGAGCGAGCCCAGGGGGCAGCGCGCTCCGGCGGCCGCCGCGGCCCCGAACACCCGGTTCAGCGCCGCGACCTCGATCGGGTCGCCGAGCGCGGTGCCGGTGCCGTGAGCCTCGACGTAGCCGATCGCCCCGGGACCGAGCCCGGCGACCGCCAGCGCCGCGGAGATCACGTCGGCCTGGCCGTCGACGCTGGGCGCGGTGAAGCCGACCTTGTGGGAGCCGTCATTGTTGATCGCCGAGCCGCGGATGACCGCCCGCACGGTGTCGCCGTCGGCCAGCGCCTCGGCCAGCCGCTTGAGCACCACCAGGCCCACGCCGTTGCCCGCCACGGTGCCCGCGGCGCGCTCGTCGAAGGCCCGGCAGTGGCCGTCCGGCGACATGATGCCGCCTTCCTGGTAAACGTAGCCGCGATGCTGCGGCATGCCGATCCGGATGCCGCCCGCCAGGGCAAGGTCGCAGTCATAGCCGAGCAGCGCCTGCACGGCAACGTGGACGGCCACCAGCGAGGTCGAGCAGGCGCACTGCACGGCGAAGCTGGGGCCGCGAAGGTTCAGGCGATACGAGACCCCGGTGGAGAGGAAATCCTTGTCGTTGCTGACCATCGCCTGGAAGGCGCCGGCGGCACGCAAGAGCGCCGGGTTGGCCAGGAAGTGATGCCAGGCGTAGGTGTTCGGGCCCACTCCGGCATAGACGCCGATCAGGCCGCCGTAACGGTCGGGGTCGCAGGCCGCGTCTTCCAAGGCGTCGCAGGCGCATTCGAGGAAGACGCGCTGCTGGGGGTCCATCAGCTCGGCCTCGCGCGGCGCGATACCGAAGAAGGCAGCGTCGAACAGCTCGGCGCCGTCCAGCGGTCCGCCTGCCGGGACGTAGCCTCGCTGGCTCGCCATGCCGCCGGCGGCGGCAGCGGTCTCTTCGGCGGTGAAGCGACGGATCGATTCGATGCCCTGGCACAGGTTCTCCCACAGCTCGGCGATGCCGGCGGCGCCCGGGAAGCGGCCGGCCATGCCGATGACCGCCACCGCGTTGTCGAGCGGGCCGCCGCCGCCGTCACGCGCAGCGTCGCGCCTGCCGTCGCCCGGACCGCTGGGGTCGTCGCCGCCGCTCACCGCCGCCCCCTCCTGGCCGCCGCTTGCTGGCGCCGGCTGGCAAAGGCTTCCTGCTTGCGCACCGCCCGCTGCTGCGCCGGCCCTAAATCGGGCGCCGGCGCGGCAGCGCGCCCGGCCGCCTGGCTGAGGTGCTGGGCGAGCGATTCGATCGTCGGATGCTGGAACAGGTCGAGCATGGCGAACGGCCTGCCGAGGGCCTCCTGGAGGCGCGCGTGCAGGCGGGCGAGCAGCAGCGAGTGGCCGCCGAGATCGAAGAAATTCTCGCGGATGCCCACCTGCTCGAGCTGCAACAGCTCGCGCCACAGGCCGGCGATCGTCTGCTCGAGAGCCGTGCGCGGCGCCTCGCGCAGGGCCTCTGCCCGCCCCTCGAGGCCGCTCGGGGCCGGCAGGGCGCGGCGGTCCACCTTGGCGCCGTTGGCGGTGAGCGGCAGCGCGTCGAGGAAGACGAAGACCGCCGGCACCATGAAAGCCGGCAGCTTGGCGGCGAGGAAGCCGCGCAGCCCGGCAGCACCCTGCGGCGGCTCGCCGCCGCCGCGAACCACGACGTAGGCGACCAGCCGCTTGCCGCCGGTCGCCGGCTCGTCGCGATCGACCACCACCGCCTGCGCCACCTCGGGATGGCGGGCCAGCGCCGCCTCGACCTCGCCCAGCTCGAGCCGGAAGCCGCGGATCTTCACCTGGTGGTCGACGCGCCCCAGGAACTCGACCGCCCCGTCGGCGCGATGGCGCGCCAGGTCGCCGGTGCGGTAAAGCCGCCCGCCGGCGCCGCCCCCGCTCCAGGCAGCGCTCGCGAAGGGGTCCGGGATGAAGGCCGCGGCGGTCAGGTCCGGCCGCCCGCGATAGCCGCGCGCCAGGCACATCCCGGCGATGCAGAGCTCTCCGGGCGCTCCCCGGGGCACCTCGCGGTGCAGGTGGTCGAGCACGTACCAGCGCGCGCCGGCGATCGGCCGCCCGAGCGGCACGCTCGGCCCCGGCGTCACGCCGGCGGCCGGCGGCCTGCCGCTGCATCGCCACTCGCTCATCGAAATGGTGGCTTCCGTCGGCCCGTACCGCGCCATCAGCACGGGTGCGGGGTGCCCGGACCCGCGGCCGTCCACGGCCACCCGGTACCGCAGCTCAAGATCGCTCGGCACCCGGTCGCCGCCGGTGATCACCAGGCGCAGCGCCCGGCAGCTGTCGAGCGCCTCCTCGTCGAGCAGCGCCGACAGCAGGCCTGGCGGCAGGTTGGCGTTGGTGACCTGCTGGCTCGCCATCAGGCCCGCCAGGTACCCGGCCTCGTGCTGGCGCGCCCCGTCGGCGAGCACCAGCGTGGCACCCGCCCAGAGCGCGCCGAAGATCTCGACCAGCGAGACGTCGAACCCGAGACGGGTGCGCTGCAACACGCGGGCGCCCGGCGCGAGGTCGGCGGCAAGCTGGAAGCGCAGCCGGTTGACCACCGCCTGGTGGGGAACCATGACGCCCTTGGGCGCGCCGGTCGAACCGGAGGTATAGATGACGTAGGCGAGCCGGGCGGCGGCCGGGCCGGGCGGCCCTGGCGGCCAGGGCGGGCCGGCCGGCAGCGGCGCGCCGGGCAGAGCCTCGCCGCGGCCGGATGGGCTGGACGGCGCCGCCGCGTCCGGCCGGACCGAGGCGCTCGGAGGCGCGGCCAGCGGCACGATGCGGCCGTCCCGCGGCAGCCGATCCAGCGTCTGCTCCGCGGCCAGCACCAGCTCCGCCCCAGACTCGGCAACCACCTGGGCCAAGCGCTCCGGCGGGTTGGCGGGATCGAGCGGCAGGAAGGCGCCGCCGGCGTGAAGGATGGCGAGCAGACCGGCGACGAGATCGAACGACGGCTCGGCGCAGATCCCGACCAGGCCTTCGGGACCAAGGCCCAGCCCGCGCAGCCGGTCCGCCAGGCCCTGGGCGCGCGCCGCCAGCTCGCCGTAGGTCATCGCCTGATCGCCGGGCTGCGGGGGGTGGCCGTCGAAGCCGGCCGCCCACTCCATGTGGCCGTCAGGGCCGGCCACCATGGCGACGGCGTCAGGTTGGCGAGCTGCGCGGCGCAGGAAGGGCGCCTGCAGGAGGTCGTCCCCAGCCTCGAACCAGGCGCCGTCGTTCCACTCGGCCAGCAGCTGGTGGCGCTCGGCCGGTGCGAGGAGAGGCAGCGCCGACAGGCGGTCGTCCGGGCATGCGACCGCGGCCCGCAGCAGGTTTCGCAGCTGGCAGCCGAGGCGCTCGACGGTGGCCGGGTCGAAGAGCTCGGTGCGATAGGTCCAGGCGCCGGCCAGGGCGCCGGCAGCGGTCTGGTGAAGGGCGAGCGACAGGTCGAACTTGGCCGTGCCGGTGTCGGCATCGAGGGGCTCGAAGACGAGCCCTTGCAGCCGTGGCGAGAGCGGCGGCGGCTGGAAGGCCAGGACCACCTGGAAGAGGGGCGTCTCCTCGGCTCCCCGCCGCGGCGCCAGCTCGCCCACCACCTTCTCGAACGGCAGGTCCTGGTGCGAATAAGCCGCCAGCGCGGTCTGGCGGCTGCGCGCCAAGAGGTCGCGGAAGGCGGGGTCGCCGGCGAGATCGAGGCGCAGCACCAGGGTGTTCACGAAGAGCCCGATCAGGTTCTGGACCTCGGGCCGGTCGCGGTTGGCGACCGGCGTGCCGATCGTGAGGTCGGACTCGCCGCCGTAACGCGAGAGCAGCGTGGCGAGCGCCGCCAGCAGGGTCATGAACACCGTCGCCCCCTGGCGTTGCGCCGCCGCCTGCAGCTCGCCGCTCAGCTCTACTGGCAGCGACCAGCCGCGCCGCGCGCCGGCGAGGCTCGCCTCCGGCCGCCGGGGCCGATCGAGCGGCAGCTCGAGCGCCGGCGGCGCGCCGCGCGCACCCGCCAGCTGCTCGCGCCAGTAGGCCAGCTCCGCCGCCAGCACCTCGCCGGCGAGCCATTCGCGCTGCCAGTGCGCGAAATCGGCGTACTGGATCGGCAGCTCCGGCAAGGCGTGCCGGGCCGGCGGCCGGCGGCTCACGCCGGCCTCGTAGAACACCTCCAGCTCGCGCACCAGGACGCCGAGCGACCAGCCGTCGCTGACGATGTGATGCAGGCTCACCAGCAGCAGATGCTCGGGCACCGCACCCGGCGAACCGGGCTGGCCGGCGGCGAGGCGCAGCAGGCACGCCCGCACCGGCAAGCCCGAGCCGAGGTCGAAGGGACGGCGCGCCTCCTCGGCCGCGAGGCCCGCGGCCACCGCCTCACGCCGCGCGGCGGGCAGGCCGCGGAGGTCGGCCAGCGGCAGGCGCAGCGCCGGTTCCCGCCCGGGCGCGGCGACGAGCGCCCCGACCACGCCGTCACGCGCCGCGAAGGCCGTGCGCAGCACCTCGTGGCGGCGCCGGATCCGGGCCAGCGCCCCGCTCAGCGCCGCGACGTCCAGCCGCCCGCGCATGCGGAAAGCCCCCGCAACGTTGTACAGGGCCTTCCCGGGAGCCAGCTGATCGAGGAACCAAAGGCGCTCCTGCGCGAAGGAGAGCGGCAGGGCAAGGGCCTGCCCGGCCGCCGCTCCTGCTCGCGGCAGCGCCGTGAGGACTGGGAGCCGCTGTCCGCGGCGCAGGAGCGACTCGATCTCGCGCGCCTGCGCGGCCAGCGTCGGGCTCTCGAAGACGCGCCGTAGCGGCAGCTCCACTCCGAACGACTGGCGCACGCGCGCCAGCAGCTGGAAAGCGAGCAGGGAGTGGCCGCCGAGCGTGAAGAAGCTGTCGTCCACGGCCACCTGCTCCGGGCCGGCCGCGAGATGCAGCACCTCCGCCCAGACGGCCCCCAGGCGCAGCTCGGCTGCAGTCCGCGGCCCGACGCGGCCGGCGCCGCCGGCGGCGCGCCGCCCCTCTGCCGCGACCCGGGCAGCGAGGGCTTTGCGGTCCACCTTGCCGCTCGGCGAGAGCGGCAGCTCCGGCAGCTGGACGAAGACCGCGGGGATCATCGGCTCCGGCAGCTCGCGTCCGAGCGCCGCCCGCGCCCGCTGCTGCCAAGCGGCGAAGACCGCGGCCGGAATCGCCGCTTGCCCGGCGGCAGGCCGCAGCGTCACGCAGGCCAGCAGCCAGCGGTCCGCGGCGCTCCCCTCATGCACCACGACCGCCGCCTGCTGCACATCCGGCAAGCGGCCGATCGCCGCCTCGACCTCGCCGAGCTCGATGCGCACGCCGCGGATCTTCACCTGGTCGTCGATGCGGCCGAGATAATCGATCGCGCCGTCCGGCAGCCAGCGGGCCAGATCGCCGCTGCGATAGAGCCGTCCGCCGGGAGCGGCGCCGAAGGCGTCCGGCACGAACTTCTCGGCGGTCAGCGCCGGCCGGCCGAGGTAGCCGCGGCCGAGCTGCACGCCGCCGATGTGCAGCTCGCCGTGCACACCGACCGGCACCTCGTCGCCATGGCCGTCGAGCAGGTGGATGCGGGTATTCTCGACCGGGCTGCCGATCGGCACCAGCCGCCGCGAGCCGGCCGGATCGCACCGCCAGCAGGTCACGTCGACCGCCGCTTCGGTCGGACCGTACAGGTTGTAAAGCGGCGCGCCGAGCTTCTCCGCGTGCCGCTGCTGGAGATCGAAGCCAAGCGCCTCGCCGCTGGCGACCACCCGCCGCAGCGCCGCGAAGGGCGGCCGGCTGCCGGGCGCCGGCGGCGGCAGGCTCTCCAGCAAGGCGCGCAGCATCGCCGGCACGAAGTGCACCGTGGTGACCTGGTGCTCGACGAGGACCTGGTGCAGATACGCGGGGTCGCGGTGGCCGCCGGGACGCGCCAGGACCAGGCAGGCGCCGTTCGCCAGCGGCCAGAACAGCTCCCAGACCGATACGTCGAAGCCGAGCGGCGTCTTCTGCAACACTCGGTCGTCGGCCCCGAGGCCATGGCGCTCCTGCATCCAGAGCAGCCGGTTGGCGATGCCGCGGTGGCTGTTCATGGTGCCCTTGGGCCGGCCGGTCGAACCGGAGGTATAGATCACGTAAGCCAGATTTGCGGGCGTGGCGACGGCGCCGAGGTCGCCGCTCGCGTTGGCGCTCCAAGGCGAGGGGCGGCCTGGGGGGACATCGAGATAGAGCGATGATCTCGTGGCGCCGGTGCCGCGCGCGCCGCCCGCGCCGGGCCCACCAAACCGCTTGCCGAAGGGGCGCTGGGTGAGCAGCAGCGGCGCACCGGAGTCCTCGAGCATGTAGTGCAGGCGCTCCTGCGGGTAGTCAGGATCGAGCGGCAGATAGGCGGCGCCCGCCTTGAGGATGGCGAGCAGACCGACCATCATGGCGCAGCAGCGTTCGACAGCGATCGCCGCCACCGTCTCAGGCCCGGCACCGAGCCGCCGCAGGTGGCGGGCCAGCCGGTTGGCCGCAGCGTTGAGCGCGCCGTAGCTGAGATGATCCGCGCCGCCGTCGCCGTCCGCGCACACCGCCACGGCTTCGGGGGAGCGTCTCGCCTGCTCCTCGAACGGCTCGTGCAGGCAGAGCCGGAGCGCATCGCCGTCCTCGTTCGCTGTCGCGTTCCACTCCCGCAGCTGGTGCCGCTCGGCCGCGCTCAGCCAGGGCAGGGAGCTGATCGTTGGGTCGGGACCCGGCGATCCGAGGGCAGGCGCCGGGTCCCGACCCAACGATCCCAGGGCAGGCGCCGGGTCCCGACCCGGCGCCGCGAGCGCGGCAACGCCTTCGAGCAGGTTCCGGAAGTGCCCCGCCAGGCGCTTGACGGTAGCGGCGTCGAACAGGTCGAGGCTGTATTCGAGCGCCAGCGCGAGCCCGCCGGCCGTGTCCAGCGCACGCACCGAGAGATCGAACTGGGCGATGCCGGGATCGATGTCGCAGAGCGCCACGCTGGGCCAGGAGCTCGCGGCGGCGGACCCGGCCCCGGCCTGGAACCCGAGCAACACCTGAAACAGCGGCGTCGTGGCCAGGTCCCGCTCCGGCGCCAGGCTCTCCACCAGCTTTTCGAACGGCAGGTCCTGGTGCGCGTAGGCTGCCAGGCAGACGTCCCGCACGCGGCCGAGCAGCTCGCGCAGGCCGAGCTTCGCGCACGCCGGATCGTCCGGACCGCCGAGCTTCACGCGCAGCGCCAGGGTGTTGACGAAACAGCCGATCAGCCCTTCGAACTCGGCGCGCTCGCGATTGGCGATCGGCGATCCGACCACCAGGTCCGGCTGCCCCGTGAAGCGATGGAGCAGCACGTCGAGCACCGCGAGCAGGGTCATGAAGAGCGTCGCGCCGCCTTGCCGGGAGACCCGGCGCAGCCCGGCCGCCACGCCGGCGGAGACCTGCACCAAGACGGTGGCGCCACGCTTGCCGCGCACCGGCGGCCGCGGCCGGTCGGACGGCAGCGCCAGGACGCCGGGCGCTCCGGCCAGGGCCTGCCGCCAGTGAGCGAGGAGCGTCTCCATCGCCTCGCCTTGCAACCAGGCGCGCTGCCGGCGCGTGAAGTCGGCATATTGCACCGGCAGCTCCGGCAGGCCGGCAGCCGCCGAGACGCCGCCGGCGACCGCCGGGTACAGCGCCAACAGCTCGCGCAGGAAGACCTGAAAGGACCAGCCGTCGGCGACGATGTGGTGGAGCACCAGCACCAGCAGATGCCGCGGACGGGCGCCGGCACCGATGCGCAGCAGGGTGGTTCGCACCAGGGGCCCCACCGTGAGATCGAAGGGCCTGCGGGCCAGCTCGCGGCCCAGGCCGCGGGCGGTCGGGGTCGCCGCGGCGCCCAGCCGCGTGAGATCGGCCAGGGGCAGCTGCAGAGTGAGCTGCGGCAACACCACCTGCATCCCCCCGGCCGCGGTCGCCCGGAAGACCGAGCGCAGGACGTGGTGGCGACGCACGATCTCGTCGAGGCTTCTCGCCAGGACCGCAGGGTCCAGGCTGCCCTCGAACAGCAGGCCGCCGGCCACGTTGCAGGAAGTGTCGTCGGGATCGAGGCGGTTCAGGAACCAGAGCCGCTCCTGGGCGAAGGACAGCTCTTCGGCGCGGGCACCGTCGCCGAAGCCCTGCTCGGCTGTCCCCGGCCCCGGCGCGGGCAGGGCCCCTCCCCTGGATGCGCGCACCAGGCCGGCCAGCGCGGCGAGCGTCGGCGCCTCGAAGATGCTGCGCAGCGGCAGCTCGATCCCCAGGACCTCGCGCAGCCGCGAGACCAGCCGCGTGGCGAGGAGCGAATGACCGCCCAGGGCAAAGAAGTCGTCCTCCGGGGAGAGGTTGCGCGCCGCGTCCTCCGGGCCGCCCAGAAGATCGGTCCAGATGGCCGCCAGCAGCTCCTCTTCGGCGTCGAGCGGCCGCGACCGAGACCTGGCGGCGTCGGCGAGCACCCATTCCGGCGCCGGCAGCGCCCTGCGGTCCACCTTGCCGTTGGGGCCGAGGGGCATGGCCGCCAGGAATACGAACGCGGCGGGCACCATGTAGACCGGCAGCTGGCGGGACGCGGCCGCGCGCAGGTCGGCCGCGTCCACGCGCGCGCCGGCGCGCGGCACGACGTAGGCCACCAGGCGGCGGTCTCCGGGGCCTGCCTCCCGCGCCACGATCCGTACCTGCTCGACACCGGGCTGGCCGGCGAGGACCGCCTCGATCTCGGCGGGCTCGATGCGGAAGCCGCGGATCTTGACCTGCTGATCGATGCGGCCCAGGAAGTCCAGAACGCCGTCCGGCAGCCACCGCACCAGGTCGCCGGTGCGGTAGACGCGCCCGCCGCCGCCGATGGGATCGGGAACGAAACGCTCCGCCGTCAGGTCCGGCCGGCCGAGATAGCCGCGCGCCAGGCCGTCGCCGCCGATCAGCAGTTCGCCGGGCACCCCGATCGGCACCGGACGGGCGTGACGGTCCAGGACATGGACCGAGGTGTTGGCGATCGGCCGGCCGATCGGCACCGTACCGGCGAAGGGCGGCAGGTCCGCGGCGGCACGCGCGCGGTGGCAGGTGGCGAAAACCGTGCTCTCGGTCGGGCCGTAGCCATTGACCAGGACCACCCCCGGCAGCTCGGCCAGCACCCGGCGGGCATGCGGCCCCGACAGGGCCTCACCGCCGGCCAGCAGCTGATCGAGACGCCGGAGGCTCCCCAGGTTGCTCTCGACGACCTGGTGGAAGAGGCCCGTGGTCAGGAACAGCGTCGTGACACCCTGGCTCTCCAGCTCGGCGCCCAGCTCTTGCAAATCGGGAAGCCGCGGCGGGAAGACCGCCAGGCGGGCGCCGTTGAGCAGCGGACCCCAGATCTCGAAGGTGGAAGCGTCGAACGCGAGCGGCGCCAGCTGCAGGTAGACCTGGTGCGGACGGAAGTCGGCGAACCAGTTCTCGCGCACCAGGCGGACGATGCCGCGATGGGTGACGGCGACGCCCTTGGGCCGCCCGGTCGATCCGGAGGTGTACATCACACAGGCCAGGTTCTCGGGCCGGACTGGCGCGGTCCACTCCTCGCCGGCGCCCGCCTCGTCCGTGCCCTCCCCGGGCTCCGCCAGCGCGCCGTCCAGGCAGAGCACCTCGATGCCGCCGTCGAGCAGACCGGCGGGCAGCGCCCGCAGGCGGCGCTCCTGGGATACCAGCAGCCTCGTGCCGGTCTGGGCGAGGACGAGCTCCAGGCGCCGGCGCGGCCAGCCCGGATCGAGCGGCACGTAGGCGCCG
>DATKFK010000092.1:0-6042 GCA_035544375.1 Thermoanaerobaculia bacterium | reverse complement strand
CGGCGCACCTGGCGGCCGCGGCCGCCACCGCCCCGGGCGGCGACGACCGGCCTGCGGCCGCCGCCGCGGCAGGCGCGGCAACGGCCCCGGCAGGCGGCGCCGTGCCGCTCACCCCGGCACAGCGCTGGTTCCTGGACCGCGGACAACCACACCCCGAGCAGTGGACCCTGTCGGTGGAGCTCCTGGCGCGCGCGCCGCTGGCGCTGGCGCCGCTGCGCCTCGCGGCGAGCCTGTTGGCGGCGCGCCACGATGCGCTGCGCCTGCGTTTCCGCCGCACCGCCGGCGGCTGGACGCAGGCCCTCGGGCCCGGCGCGAGCGGCGAGAGCCCGGACGGCGGCCCGCCCCTGGTCTGCGGCTTCGACCTTGCCGCGGTGCCGGCCGGCGAGCGCGAGGCGGCGGTGGACCGCGTCGCGGCCGGACTGCAGGCGAGCCTCGACCTCGAGCACGGGCCGCTGCTGCGCCTCGGGCTGTGCGATCTCGGCCGCCGCACCCCGCAGCGGCTGCTGCTCGTCGTCCATCACCTGGTCGCCGACGGCGGCTCGCTCAAGCTACTGGTCGCGGAGCTCGCGAGCGCCTACCGCCAGATCGCCGCCGCCGGCGAGGCCAGCCTGCCGCCGCCGACCGCCGCGTTCAGCCGCTGGGCCGAGCGGCTGGCCGAGCTCGCCGCCGCGCCCGAGACCGCGGCCGAGCTGCCTTTCTGGACACGGCTGGCCGAGGCGCGGCCCGCTGCGCTGCCGCTCGACCTGCCGCAAGGCGACAACACCGCCGAGTCGCAGGAGGTCGTCGACGCCGCCCTCGATCGCGATCGGACCCAGGCCCTGCTGCGGCTGGTGCCGCAGAGCTTCCGCACGGAGGTCCACGAGGCGGTGCTGGCGGCGGCGGCGACCGCGCTGGCGAGCTGGGCCGGCGGCGGCACGCTGCTGATCGACGTCGAGCGCGACGGCCGCGAGGCCGACCTGGCGCTCGACACCTCGTCGACCGTCGGTTGGTTCACGGTGCTGGCGCCGGCGCTGCTCGAGGCCGGCGAGGACGCCGATCCGGTGCGGGTCCTGGCGCAGGTGCGGGAACGGCTGCGGGCGGCGCCGCGGAGCGGCCTGGGCTATGGCCTGCTCCGCTACGGCGCCGGCGAGAGGGCGTTGGGCGCCCTGCCGGCGGCGCCGGTCGCGTTCGCCTACCTGGGGCAGTTCGACCACGCCGGCGGCGGCGAGGCGCTGCTTGGGACGCCGCGGGACACGGCCGTCCAGCGGCAGTCGCCCGGGGCGCGGCGCGGGCACCTGCTGGAGATCGCGGCTGCCGTCCAGGACGGCGCTCTGCACGTGACCTGGGTGTACAGCCGCAACCTCCATCGGCGGGCCACGATCGCCGCGGTTGCCGACCGCTGCCTCGCCGCCCTCGGCCGGCTGATCGCCGCGGCCGAGCCGCGGTCACCCGCCGCCGCGGCGTCCGCCGACTTCCCCGAAGCCGAGCTCGACGAGGCGGAGCTCGAGCTCATTCTCCAGCAGTTCGCGCCGGAAGGCGAGGTCGCCTGAGATGGCACACCGGACGGTCGAGGACGTCTATCCGCTGTCGCCGCTGCAGCAGGGGCTGCTCTACGACGCGCTCGCCGGCCGCGACGTCGCGGCCTGTTTCCAGCGCCTCGACGGCGAGCTCCGCGACCTCGACGCCGCGGCGTTTCGCGGCGCCTGGGAGCGGCTGCTGGCGCGCCACGCGGCGCTGCGCACCGCTTTCGTCTGGGAGCGCCGCGACAGCCCGCGGCAGGTGGTGCTACGCCGCGTCGAGATCCCCTGGACCGACCTCGACTGGAGCGCCTGCGACGCCGCCGAGCAGGAGGCGCGGCTGGCGCGCCTGCTCGACGAGGACAGCGCGCGCGGCTTCGATCTCGGCAAGCCGCCCCTGGTGCGGTTCGTCCTGATCCGGCTGGGGGGCGGCCGCCACTGGTTCCTGTGGAGCTCGCATCACCTGATCCTGGACGGCTGGTCGGTGGAGATCGTGCTGCGGGAGCTGGCGGCCCTTTACGGCGCGCTGCATCGTGGCGAGGAGGCCCGGCTGCCGCCGGCGCGGCCCTTCGGCTCCTACATCGCCTGGCTGCGCCGCCGCCCCCTCGATGCGGCGGAGGACTTCTGGCGGCGGCAGCTCGCCGGCCTGACCGCTCCCACCGACCTGCGGCTCGAAGGTGGAGCGGCGCGGCGCCGGCAAGCAAGCGAGGCACCCTTTGCCGAGCACCTGCTGGCGCTGTCGCTCGACGAGACCGCCGCGCTCAACGTCCTGGCGCGGCGCTGCCGGGTGGTGGTCAGCACCGTGCTGCAGGGGGCGTGGGCGCTGCTGCTCAGCCGCTACAGCGGCGAGCGCGACGTCGTCTTCGGCCTCACCAGCTATGGCCGGCCGGACGAGATCGAGGGCGCCAGCGAGATCGTCGGCGTCTTCATCAACACCCTGCCGCTGCGCCTGGCCGCACCGGCGCGGGAGCGGCCCGCGGCCTGGCTGCGCGACGGCCAGCGCCGCCAGCTCGAGCTGCTGCACCACGACCACGCGCCCCTGGTCGCCATCCAGGACTGGAGCGACGTGCCGCGCGGCCGGCCGCTCTTCGATACGGTGGTGGCGCTGTCGTCGGACGGCGGCGGCCCGGAGGCGATCGCGGGTCTGCCGCTGCGGCGCATTCGCAGCTTCCAGCGCACCAACTTCCTGCTCACCGTGCAGTCCAAGCCCGGCGCCGGCGTCGCGCTGGGCGTGGCCTACGACCGGCGGCGGCTGGAAGACGCCGCGGCGGCGCGGCTGGTCGGCCACCTGCGGGCGCTGCTCGCGTCCCTGCAGCTGCTCCCCGAGCGGCCGCTGGGCGAGCTGTCGATGCTCGCGGCGGGCGAGCGCCAGCAGGTGCTGGTCGACTGGAACGACACGGGGCGTCCCTATCCGCGGGAGGCCGTGATCCAGGAGCTGCTCGCCGGCCAGGCCGCGCGCCGGCCGGACGCGGTGGCGGTGGCGGCGGCGGCGGAGATGCTCACCTATGGCGGGCTCGAAGGCCGGGCCAACCGGCTCGCGCACCTGCTGCGCCGGCAGGGGATCGGGGTCGAGGATCGCGTCGGAGTCTGCCTCGAGCGCTCGCCGGACCTGGTCGTGGCCCTGCTCGCCGTCCTCAAGGCGGGCGCCGCCTACGTGCCGCTGCCGCCGCACGATCCTCCCGACCGGGTGGCGCTGCTCGCGGCCGATTGCGGCGTCGCGGCGGTGATCACGGCGGCGTGTCATGCGGGCGCCCTGGCTTCCACGCCGGCCCGGCGGCTGGTCCTCGACGATGCCGCCGCGGCCCTCGCGGCCGAGCCGGAGACGCCGCCGGCCGCAGGCGCCGGCCCCCAGAACCTGGCCTACGTCCTCTACACCTCGGGCTCGACCGGACGGCCCAAGGGCGTCGCCGTGCCGCACCGCGCCGTGGTCCGGCTGGTGCGCGAGACCGATTACGTCGAGCTCGGCGAGGGGGAGGTCGTGCTGCAGCTGGCGCCGGCCGCCTTCGACGCCTCCACCTTCGAGATCTGGGGCTGCCTGCTCGGCGGCGGCCGCCTGGTGCTCGCGCCGCCGTCGCCGACGCTCGACCAGCTGGCCGAGGTGCTGGCGCGCCACCAGGTGTCGGTGCTGTGGCTCACCGCGGGTCTGTTTCACCAGATGGTGGACGAGCGGCCGCAGGCGCTGCTCGCCGTGCGCCAGCTGCTGGCGGGCGGCGAGGCGCTGTCTCCGGCGCACGTCAACCGCCTGCTGGAGCGCTTCGCGGAAGGCCGCGGCCAGGCGCTGGTCAACGGCTACGGGCCGACCGAGGGCACCACGTTCAGCTGCTGCCGCCGCATGGCAGCCGGCAGCGCCGTGGACGACGCGGTGCCGATCGGGCGGCCGATCGCCAACAGCCGCGCCTACGTGCTCGACCGCGAGGGGTTGCCGGCCGGCGTCGGCGTGGAAGGCGAGCTCCACGTCGCCGGCGACGGCTTGGCGCGGGGCTATCTTGGACGCCCGGAGCAGACGGCGGAGCGTTTCGTCCCCAACCCCCTGCCCGCCGGCGCGGGCGGCGAGCCGGGAGGGCGGCTGTATCGCACCGGCGACCGCGCGCGCTGGCTCGCCTCAGGCGAGATCGAGTTCCGCGGCCGCGCCGACGGCCAGCTCAAGCTGCGCGGCTTCAGGGTGGAGCCCGGCGAGATCGAGGCCGCCCTCGGCGCCTGTCCGGAGGTGGCCGCGGCCGCGGTCATCGCGCGCGAGGACCGGCCGGGAGACCGCCGGCTCGTCGCCTACGTGGTGCGCGCCGCCGCGGGGTCCGCCGGCGCCGACGAGCTCGTCCGCCACCTGCACCGGCGTTTGCCGGCGTACATGGTCCCCGCTGCTTTCGTCTTCCTCGATCGCCTGCCGCTGACCCGCAACGGCAAGCTCGATCGTGCATCGCTGCCGGCGCCCGCGGCGCCCGCCGCGGCGGCGCCGGCGCCGTCCGCCGGCCCGTTCGAGCAGCTGCTCGCCGGCATCTGGGCCGAGGTGCTCGGCGTGCCCGCGGTGGGGCCGCGGCAGGGTTTCATCGCGCTCGGCGGCCACTCGCTGGCCGCGATCCGCGTCGCGGCGCGGGTGCGCGATCTGCTCGGCGTGGACCTCGCCTTGCGCGACCTGCTCGCGCTGCCGACCCTGGCCGACGTCGCCAGGAGGATCGAGCAGCTCCGCGGCGGCGACGGCGACGGCGGGCAGCCGCCGCCGGCGATCGGGCGCGCGGCCAGGGGCGGGGACCTGCCGCTCTCGTTCGCCCAGGAGCGGCTGTGGTTCCTGCACCAGCTGCTTGTCGGCTCCGCGGCCTATCACGTCCCTTCGGCCTGGCGGCTGCGCGGCGAGCTGTCGGTCGCGGCGCTGGCGCGCGGCCTGGACGAGATCCGGCGACGCCACGAGGCGTTGCGCACGGTCTTCCCGCTGGCCGCGAGCGGCGTCCGCGGGCCGGTGCAGCGGGTGCTGGCGGCAGGGCCCCAGGCGCTGCCGCGGGTCGACCTGCGCGGCCTGCCGGCATCCCGGCGCGAGGCCGAGCTGCGCCGCCGCTGCGCCGCCGACGCCGCCGCGCCTTTCGACCTCGAGCGCGGACCGCTGCTGCGGGCGCGGCTCTATCGCGTCGGCGAGGACGAGCATGCCTTCGCGCTGACGCTGCACCACATCGCGGCGGACGGCTGGTCGGTGGGCATCCTGCTGCGCGAGCTCGAGGAGCTGTACCGCGCGGGCGCCGAGGCCGTCCTGCCGGAGCTGCCGCTGCAATACGTGGACTTCGCGGTCTGGCAGCGCGGCTGGCTGGCCGGCGACGCCCTGGCGCGGCAGCTCGCCTTCTGGACCGAGCGGCTGCGCGGCGTGCCGTCCACCCTCGACCTGCCGCTCGATCGGCCGCGGCCCGCCGTCCGCACCTTCCGTGGCGCGAGCTGCGAGCTGCTGGTGCCGGCGCCCCTCGCCGGCGAGCTGCGGGCGCTCGCGCGCGGCCGCGGCACGACGCTGTTCCTGCTGCTGCTCGCCGCCTACCAGCTGCTGCTCGGCCGGCTCTCCCGGCAGGCCAGGGTCGCCGTGGGCACTCCGGTCGCGGGTCGCGGGCGCCTCGAGCTCGAGGGGCTGGTCGGCTTCTTCGCCAATACCCTGGTCCTGACCGCCGACGTCGCCGGCGGGCCGGCCTTCGTCGAGCTGCTGGCACAGGTGACGGCCGGCGCCCTCGACGCCTTCGCGCACCAGGACCTCCCCTTCGAGCGGCTGGTGAGCGAGATGCAGCCGGCGCGCACGCTGCAATCGTCGCCGCTGTTCCAGGCCATGTTCGGCCTGCAGACCGGCGACCAGGAGCTGCGACTGGACGGGGCGAGCGCCGCGCGCCTGGAGCTGCCGGCGGTCACCGCGAAGTTCGACCTGACGCTGGGCCTGATGGAAGCCGGCGCCGCCCTGGCCGGCGAGCTGGAGTACAGCCTGGATCTGTACGAGGCGGCGACGGCGCGGCGGTGGTCGGCCCAGTACGTGCGGCTGCTGGAGGCGGTGGCGGCGGCGCCGGAGCGGCGGGTGGGGGAGCTGCCG
>DATKFK010000091.1:0-4283 GCA_035544375.1 Thermoanaerobaculia bacterium | reverse complement strand
GATAGTCGCGGGCGAGGGCGGCGGTGATGCCGTCCATGTCCTGCTGCGCCCGCGCCAGGGTGACCCCGGGCCTGAGCCTGGCAAGCACCGACACCCAGCGCACCAGCCGGACGTTCAGGTACTCGGGGATCGGCGGCAGCTGCGACGGGATCCACAGGTCGGCGCGATCGGCGAGGCCGCGGAAGCCCCTGGGCCCGACGCCCACCACGCGGTAGGGCTTGCCGTTGAGCCGCAGGGTGCGGCCGAGCACGTTGGGATCGGCGCCGAAGCGGCGGCGCCACAGCTCGTCGGAGAGCACCGTGACGTAGTCGCCGAACGGCCTGGCGTCCTCCTCGCGGGAGAAGAAGCGCCCGCGCTGGGCCGCCAGGCCGAGCAGGGTGAAGTAGCTCGCGGACACCAGCTCGCCGTTGAGGCGCTCGGGCTCCTGGACCCCTTCGAGGTTGAGCGCCAGGTCGCCGCCGGGGGTGAACACCGCCATGTCCTCGAACACCCGGTTGGCGCGCCGCCAATCGGCGAAGTCCATCTGCGAGATGGGCCAGTCGGCGACCTCGCCCTTGTCGGTGAAGGTGCCGGTGATCACCGCGAGCCGCGAGGCATCCCGGTAGGGCAGCCCCTTGAGCAGCACCGCATCGACGACGCTGAACATGGCGGCGGTGGCGCCGATGCCCAGGGTGAGGGTGAGCAGGGCGGCGGCGGCAAAGCCGCGGTTCTTGAACAGGTGGCGCAAGCCGAAGCGCAGGTCTCGCCAAAGGGTTTCCATGGTTGCTAGAGAACCCCCATGCCGGCGCCGCCGTCCACCTCGACGGTGCGGCCGGTGAAGAACTCGCATTCGACGATGAAGCGCACGGCCTGCCAGACGTCGCGCGGCTGGCCCAGGCGCCCGAGCGGAATGGCGGCGGCGAGCCGGGCCAGCGCCTCCTCCGAGAAGCCTGCGAGGAAACCGGTGGCGGTGACCCCGGGGGCGACGCCCCCGACCCGGATGCCGTGCCGCGCCAGCTCGAGCGCCCAGGTGCGGGTGCAGGCGTCCAGGCCCGCCTTGGACGCCGCGTAGTTGGACTGCCCCGGGTTGCCGGCGCGGGCGATCGAGGAGAGGTTGACCACCACCGCGTCGCGGGTGCCCGCGGCCACGAGCCGGGCGGCGAAGGCCCGGGTCATCAGGAACTGGCCGGTCAGGTTGACGTCGATCACCTTGCGCCACTGCGCCAGCGGCAGCGTCTGGACCTCGCCGCCGGCCGGCGTGACCAGCAAGCCGTCGCGGGCGATGCCGGCGCTGTTGATCAGCAGGTTGAGGCCGTCCATGCGCTCGGCGGCAAAATCCACGAAGGCCGCGACCGAAGCCTCGTCGGCGACGTCGAGCCGCGAGACGTGGAGCTGGCCGGGCAGTCCGGCGGCAGCCGCCGCCAGCTCGCGCAGGCCGGCCGCGTTGGCGTCGCCGGCGGCGACCCGTGCGCCGGCGGCCAGCAGCTCGCGGGCAAAGCTGCCGCCCAGGCCGCCCGCGGCGCCGGTGACGATCGCCTGGCAGCGCGCTAGCTCCACGTCCCCTCCAACGCGCCGCGGCCCGCCGCCGGCACCTCCCCGGAGAGCGGGCTCAGCGGCCGCGGCGCCGCGTGCACCTCGCGTGCCGCGCGGTTGCCGGATTCGAGCGCGCCTTCCATGGTGCGGGCGAGCAGCGACGTGTGCTCGCCGGCGAAGTGCACCCGTCCCTCGGGCGCCGCCAGCCGCGGCAGCCAGCCGGTCAGCTGGCCCGGCCGCCACCAGGCGTAGCCGCCGCCTGCCCAGGGATCGGCGCCCCAGGCGACCACGGTGCCGCCTTCGTAGTGGGCCCTGAACCCCGGGTGCACCTTTTCCATGTTGTCGAGCGCCAGCGCCAGCTGCGCCGCCGGGTCCATGTCGGCGATGCGTTGCGCCTCGGGCCCCTTGACATGGCATTCCAGGATCCCCGGCGCGTCCGCCCTGTCCGGTTCGCCGGGCCGGTTGAGCGGCTGCTCGGTCACCAGCTGGATGGGCAGGTCGGTGAAGGCGTTGCCCGCCTCGCCGGCAGCGCTCCAGAAGCGTTGCCTGGCCTGCAGGTAGATGCGCGTCACCGGGCAGTAGTCGAGCCGGTCGAGGACCTGGCGCTTGGCGGCCGGCAGGTCCGGTCCGAACACGATGCGGCGCAGCGCCGGGCAGGGAACGGCGCAGACCACCCGGTCGGCGGTCGCCGAGCGCTCGGCCCCGCCCTCGCGGAACACGACCCGCGCCCAGCCGGGCTCGTGGACGATCCGGACCACCGGCGTGCGATAGCGGACGCGGTCGCCGAGCGCCGCGGCGAACGCCTTCGGCAGCTGGTCGGAGCCGCCCGGGATGGCCAGGGTCGGCTGTCCCAGGTAGAAGAGCGCCACGTCCGAGAGCAGGCGGTGGAGGGCGGATCCCTGCGTCCAGCCGTAGCCGAACCAGGTCGTGTCGCCGAGCAGCTCGACGGCCTCGGCGGAGGCGCCCTGCCGCTCGAGCAGCGCCGCCAGCGTCTCCTGGTCGTAGGCGCGCCAGGGCTCCTGCCTGAAGCCCGGAGCGGTCGGGTCGCCGATCTTGTCGACCACCGCGAAGTACTTCTGGAACATGCCGTCGAGACCCAGCGCCCGCTCCTCGGCGGTGAGGCGGAAGGGCCAGGCGGGCTGCCCGCCGCCGGGGCTCCTGGCGCCGATCGTCCGGACTCCGCGCAGGTGATAGACGGCGGCCTGCCGGCCGGGCGCGGGCGCCGCGCTGGGCAGCTTGAACAGCCGCAGGTAGCGCACCAGGTGACGGTAGCTGGGCGAGAACCCCATCGCTCCGGCCTCGGCGTACAGGCCGGCGGCGAACGGCTGGCGCAAGGTATGGACGCGCCCGCCGGGGCGGTCCTGCGCTTCGAGCACGCTGACCTCGTGGCCCAGGGCCGCCAGCTCCCAGGCCGCGGCGAGGCCGGCCAGGCCGGCGCCGACGACGATCACGCGCAGCGGCCGCTGCCGCGCCGCCGGCGTCGCCTCAGGCGGCGGATCGGCCGGTGCCCGCCAGGCGGCAAGCGCCGGCAGCGCGAGCGCGGCGGTGTGCAGGAGCTCGCGGCGGGTCCAGGCTGGGGGGCGTGTCATCTCGTCTCTCGTCCAGGCAGTCGTGGGTTCGTCCTCGGGAGTCGTCCAGGGTGCGATTCGTCAGCCCGGGGCCGCACCGCCGCGGCGTTGCGGCCCCGGGTCGGATGGCCGCTACTCGTCGTTAGAACCGCCGCTGGCGGGGGAACCGCCGTTGGCGGGAGAACCGTTGGCACCGGCCTGGTGGTGGTGGACCGTGGCAACGCCCGAAACCGAGCCGAAGAAGGTGTCCATCGGCCCGTTGCGGTCGTCCGGCCACAGCACGAGGGTGCGGTTGTCGACCGACGCGGTGCCGATGTAGTCGCCGGCGTTCGAGACCAGGAAGCCGTCGGCCTGCAGCAGGGCGTCGAACTGGTAGGGCGCCAGGCACCAGTTGCTGGTCTGGGTCGAGACGCGCACCGGCGAGCTGAACGTCGCGCCGCCGTCCCTGGACTGCACCCAGAAGGTATCGACCAGCGAGTTGAGCGGGCCGGTGCGGAAGGAGGTCGGGTTGAAAGCGACCGAGCAGGCGGTGCCGGTCGCCGTCTCCTGGCTCTCGAGATAGACGACGTCCACGTCGCCGCTCGCCCGCGTGGTCACCGTCGTCCAGAAGCGCTTGACGCCGGTGGCAGGCACCGCCGCCGCGACCGGGGTGGGAGCGCTCCAGGTGTTGCCGCGGTCGTCCGAAAAGGTCACGTAGGCCTGCGACGAGGTGGACTGCTGCTGGCCTGGCGGTCCCGCCACCGGCGCCACCGGCTGGTAGAAGCTGACGTAGATGCGGCCGCGGTGCGGGCCGCTGGTGTCGACCGCGATGCGCGCCTGGTCGTTCATGCGGTTCTTGGCGTAGCCGACCGGCGGGTTGGCACGCATGGCGTTGATGTCGACCACCACCCCCGGCTTCGAGAAGGTCTTGCCGCCGTCGAGCGAGCGCGCGAAGGCGATGGCGTCCGTGTCGCCGTTGCTGCCGTCGGCGAAGAACTGCGGGCCGGACTGCCAGACCACGTAGATCTCGCGCTTGGGGCCGATCGCCAAGGCCGGCGCGACCTGCAGATGGCCGGTGGCGCCGCAGTTGGGGTTTTGGGGATCGGTGATGTCGGCGCCGTCGGCGACGACGATCGAGGGACCGCTCCACGTGTCGCCGCCGTCATGGGTGCTCCACAGCTCGATCTGGCCGAAGCCGGCCAGCGGCACGCCGCAGATCTCGTC
>DATKFK010000090.1:0-7237 GCA_035544375.1 Thermoanaerobaculia bacterium | reverse complement strand
TGGGCGTCGCGGTGGCGGCCGGCCTGGCGGTGACGACCGGGGCCGAGCTGCTGCTCGCCCACCTGCCGGCCAACCCGCCGATGCCGATGCGGCTCGCCTTCCCCCGCCCGGCGCCGCTGGCGAGGCTCGCCGGGCAGCTCGGCGGCGATCGCATCGCGGGGCTGGGGCGCGCCTTGCTGCCGAACCTGGCCTCGCTGTACGACATGACCGACGCGCGGGTCTACAACCCGATGGCGCCGGCGGCCTACCTGGGTCTGCTGGCGCCGATCACGGCCGCATGGTGGGGCGAGATGCCGGAGCTGGGAGATCCCGGCAACCCCCTCTACCGCCGGCTCGGCGTGGGCTACCTGCTCACGGCGCCGGGAGAACGCCTGCCGCCGCCCTGGAGACGGCTGCTCGCGGACCCCAGCGGCTGGGTCTACCGGCGACGCGACGTCTGGCCGCGCCTCTATGGCGCCGCTACCGCCGCGGGCGAACCATCGCCGGGAAGCCTTCGCGTGACCCGCTTCGAGGAGGAGCGGATCGCTGCGCGCGCCACGGGCGCTGGCGAGCCGGTGGTGCTGGCGGGCAGCGTCTACCAGGACGGCGGGTGGCGCCTGCTCGTCGACGGCAGGCCGGCGCCGGCGCCGCCGTCCCGGCGGTTGCTCGAGGCGCCGCTGATTGCCGGTGTGGGTGGAAACGCCGGAGACGCCGGAGACGCCGGGGACGCCGGGGACGCCGGAGCTGCCGCGGCCGGCGTAGCGTCCCGAAGCTCGGCGGGGACGGCGAAGCTTCGCATCGACCTGCTCTATCGCCCGCGCGGTTTCATCGCCGGGATGCTGGCCGCGGCCCTCGCGTGCTCCGTCGCCGTCGCCTGGCTGGTGCCCGGCCTGCGCCGGCGCCCGCGGTCGGCGCCGGGCATGGGCGCCGGCGGCTCGCGGCAGCCGTAGCCGGTCCGGCTGTCCGCTGCCGGCCCGAAGGCGGCGGCCGCCGCGGCGGTCCGCAGAACCGGGCTACAATGGACGGGTGAGCCAGCACCAGAAACTGAGCGTCCGCTGTCCCGATTGCGGTTCCGACCTGGTGGTCGATGCCGCCACCGGGGAGGTGCTCTCGCATCGCCGCCCGAAGCAACCTCCGGCCGGCGGCAAGGACCTGGACTCGCTGCTTCAGGGGCTGGACCAGGACAAGGAGCGGGCCGAGAACGTCTTCCAGCGCGAGGTGGCGGCGATGAAGGACCGCGACCGCCTGCTGGAAGAAAAGTTCCGGGAGGCGCTCCGGCGGGCGGAAGAGGAACCCGACGAGGGACGCCCCCCCCGCCCCTTCGACCTCGACTGAGCGGTCGTCACCAGGCCCAGGTCCCTGCCAGGACCCGGGCGGCCCAGATGCCGAGGATCCCCGCCGCCAGGCAACCCAGGACCGTCGCCCCGACGTTGACCGCGGCCAGCAGCCAGCTCTGGCTCTGCAGGTACTGCAGCGTCTCGTAATTGAAGCTGGAGTAGGTGGTGAACCCGCCCATCAGGCCGGTTGAGAGAGTGAGCCTGACGGTGGGCGGAAGGATCTCGGTGGCGAGGCCGACCTCCATCACCGCGCCGAGGAGGAAGGAGCCCAGGAGGTTGACCGCCAGCGTGCCCCACGGGAAGGCGGGACCCGCCGCCCGCGAGATCCAGGTGGACATCAGATAGCGGGCGCCCGTGCCGGCTGCCCCTGCCGCGCAGATCCACAGGAATCGAGCCATGGCTCCTCCCGGCCCGCCGGCGCCGGACGAGACGCGGGGAGCCTTTCGAGACAGGATGAGAAGGAGTCATTGGCCGCTCCTGCCGGAGCCGCGATCGAGGGCGGACTCCACCGCCCGTATGCAGCAAGATGATAGCGGAACCCCCGGGCTGGCAGGTTAGTCCAAAAAATTGGATCCAAACGAATCAAGCCGATGGGCGCGCACAATGCTAGAATGAAGCGCGGTTTGGCCGCTTGCCCCTCTCGCCGCTGTGGCCCTCTCCCAACCGCGCCGCCGCCGCTCCCCTCCACAGAGCTGCTTCGCAGGCATTTTCGATTCATGACATCTGGCGAGATCCGACGAGCCCATCCGGGCTCGAGAAAGGGAATACACCTTGAGTCCATGGTGGCTACGCCCCACATCCGAGGGCGCTGAAGAGAAGGACGAGAAGCAAGACAAGAGAGAGCAGTCCCCGGCGTCGCCGGCATCCCATGCCTCACATGAAGGCGACGCCGCGTCCCAGCCTGGGCCGGAAGGCGACGCCGGCGCGCCCCGCGCGGCCCAGGCGCCCCGCGAAACCAGCCCCGCCCGCGCGTCCCACGACCTCCACCAGCCCCACCAGGACACGGCGGCCCAGGCCGGTCCCGCGGACCGGGCCGCGGCGCCCGCTTCGGCGGCCGCCAGCGCCGGCACCGCTTCGTGGGCCGAGCCCGCTGCCGATCCGCGAGCCGATGCGCCGCGTCCTTCGCACCAACCCGCCGCCGCGGCCCAGCCGGCCGCCGCCGCTCCCTACGCCGAGCCCTACCGCGCCTTCTGGCAGCCGCGCGAGGAGGCCCCGGCTCACGAGCCCGCGGCGGTCACGCCTGGCGTCCAGCCCGCGGCGGCCGCGGCGGCTCCCGTCACCTCCTGGCGATCCCAGGCGGCGACCGATGCCGGCCGTGCAGTCAGTGCAGGCAATGCAGTCAATGCAGTTAGTGAAGGCGAGCCGGCGCGTCCGCACGCCGCTCAGCCGCCCGTGCCGTTCCAGCCCTCCGGGCCGGAACCCGTGCCGCCCCTGCAGACGTCTGATGCCGAGCCCGATGGCGAAGGCGAAGTCGAGGTCGAGGAGCGCGACGGCGAGAGCCGGCCCGAGGTCAGGAAGAAGCGTTCGCGGCGCTCCCGCGGCGGCCGGCGGAAGAACGGCCGCGCCGCGGCCGGCGCCACCGGCTCCGAGCTGGCCGACGAGGACGACGACGATCTGGACGACGAGCTGCCGGCGCAGCAGTTCCCGGCCGCGCCGCCGCCGCTCTCGCCCGGACCGGTGCCGCTCGTCCCGCGCGCCGCTCGCGGCGGCGAGAGCTACGTCATCTCCGGCAGCGATCTCGACTCGATGAGCCGCGAGATCATCATCTCGGTCCCCGACCGCCAGCGGCCGCAGCACGAGGAGCGCAAGATCGCCGTCTTCTGCGATTTCGAGAACATCGCGCTCGGCGTTCGCGACTCGGAGATCAGCAAGTTCGACATTGGCCTCATCCTCGAGCGCCTGCTCGAGAAGGGCAAGATCATCGTCAAGAAGGCGTACGCCGACTGGGAGCGCTACAGCGACTACAAGCGCCCGTTCCACGAGGCGGCGATCGAGCTCATCGACATCCCGCAGAAGTTCTATTCGGGCAAGAACAGCGCCGACATCAAGATGGTGGTCGATGCCATGGACCTGTCCTACGCCAAGGAGCACCTCGACACTTTCGTGATCCTTTCGGGCGACAGCGATTTCTCGCCGCTGGTCTCCAAGCTCAAGGAGAACAACAAGTACGTCATCGGCATCGGCGTCAAGAACTCCTCCTCCAACCTGCTGGTCGACAACTGCGACGAGTTCATCTATTACGAGGACATCTGGCGCGACGCACAGAAGGGCCCCAAGCTCGACGGCCTCAGCAAGAAGACCGCCGAGGCGTTCAGCCTGATGGTCGAGTCGATCCAGGCGCTGGTGCGCGAGAACAAGGACGTGCTCTGGGGCTCGATGATCAAGCAGACGATGCAGCGCAAGAAGCCCTCCTTCAACGAGGGTTACTACGGCTACAGCACGTTCTCCGAGCTGCTCGAGGACGCCGAGCGCAAGAACATCGTGAAGCTCAAGAAGGACCAGCGCTCCGGCACCTACATCGTCACCGGCTTTGCGAAGAGCGGCGATGCCGGGCCCGGACGGCGCCAGGCGTAGCTCCGACCCGCCGCCCGGCGGCGCGGCGCCAACGCCTGCGCCGGGCGGTCCTCACGTCGCGGTCGTCGGCGCCGGCGCCTTCGGCGGCTGGCTGGCTTTCTGGCTGTGCCGCCGCGGCGCCCGCGTGACGTTGATCGACGCGTGGGGCCCCGGCAACGCGCGCTCGAGCTCGGGCGGCGAGACGCGCGTGCTGCGCGGCATGTACGGCCGCGACGGCCTCTACACCCGGTGGGTGGCGCGGGCGCTCGACCTGTGGGCGGCGGCCGAGACGGAATGGGGGCAGCGCCTCTACCAGCCGACCGGCGTTCTGTGGATGTTCAGCGGCGACGACGGCTACGCTCGGGCCTCGCTGCCATGCCTGGCGGCTGCCGGCCTGGGCGCGGTCGAGCTGGACGTCCCCGCGGCGGCGGCGCGGTTCCCGCAGGTGGCCTTCGACGGCGTCGGCAGCGTGTTCTACGAGGAGCGGGCCGGCTACCTGTTCGCGCGCCGCGCCTGCCGGGCGGTCGCCGCCGCGGTGGCGCGCGCCGGCGGCGAGGTGAGCGAGGCCGCCGCCATGCCCGGCGTCATCGGGAGCGGCCACGCGGGCGGCGGGAGCGGCGAGATGTCGGCGCTGCCGCTCTCGGACGGCAGCCGCCTGGGAGCCGACTGCTACGTGTTCGCATGCGGTCCGTGGCTGGGCGAGCTGTTCCCCGGGATCCTGGGACCCAGGCTGCGAGTCACCCGCCAGGAGATCTTCTACTTCGGCACCCCGCCAGGCGGCGCCGGCTTCGGCGAGGGCGCGTTGCCGGTGTGGATGGATCACGGCGAACGGGTGTTCTACGGCATCCCGGGCAACGACGCGCGAGGTTTCAAGATCGCCGATGACAGCCGCGGCGAGATCTTCGATCCCACCGCCGGCGAACGGTTGCCGTCCGCGGCCGATCTGGACCGCGCGCGCCGCCATCTCGCCCGGCGCTTTCCCGGGATGGCGGGTGCCCCAATGCTCGAAAGCCGCGTCTGCCAGTACGAGAGCACCCCGGACGGCCAGCTGCTGATCGACCGCCATCCCGAGGCCGGCAACGTCTGGCTGCTCGGCGGCGGCTCGGGGCACGGCTTCAAGCTGGGGCCGGCGCTCGGCGAGTACGCTGCCGAGCTGGTCCTGGGCGGCGGCGAGCCGCACCCCGAGCTGTCGCTGGCCCGCTTCGCCGGGGCCGGCGCGACGGCGCCCGTCAGCCAGTTCAAATCCGGGGCCGCTGGCGGCGCCGGGTCCTGAGACGCCGAGACCCTTCAAGCGCCGGTGACCGCTCGACCGTGGGACCGCGTGATGCGGAAGCAGAGAAGTAGGAGGCACCGGGGCGCTGGGGCACCGGGCCCCTCGGTTCGCTGAGGCAGGAGGAGGAATCCATGGTTCCGCGTGCGCGGTTGTTGTTGCATGCAGGGCGGTTGGGCGGGGCGGCGGCGATCCTGTGTCTCTGCGGGGCCTTCGGTCCTGGCCCGGCCTCGACCGCGGCGCCGGCCGCGCCGGTGGTGCCGGCGGCCGGAACCGGCTCCGGGGGCGCTGCCGCCGCGGCGGCGACGGAGCTGGCGGCGGTCGCCGCGGATTACTGGCGGCATCAGCTCGACGAGGACATGTACACCCGCCTGCGCGAGGGGCTGCCGATCGAGCGGCTGCCCGACCTGTCGCCGGAGTATGCGGAAAAAGACGCCGCTTGGGGCCGGGCGCTGCGGGACCGGCTGGCGCGGATCGACGAGGCGGCCCTGGGGCATCAGGATTGGCTCACCCTCGCTCTGTTGCGGGAGCAGGCCGAAGAATCGATCGCGGTGCCTCAGGTTTATTGGCACCTGTTCCTCGCCACCCCCTACGACGCGCCGTTTGCCGGGGCGCACACGGCGTTCGGCGAGTACAAGCTGGCCTCGCCCGCCGATCTCGCCGGCTACCTGCGGCTGATGCACGCATACACGGCGATGGTCGAGCAGCTGCGCCGGCACCTGGAAGGCCAGGCCGCGCGCGGCATCCGACTGCCGAAGCTCGAGGTGGACACGGTCGTGGCCATGGTGCGAGCCTACGCCCGGCCGCCCCAGGAGAGCGTGCTCGAGGTGTCGGCGCAACGGCTCGCGGGGATACCGGCGGCGGCCGCCGCCGACTTCCATGCCGCGGTGAGGCGGATCATTGCGGAGGAGATCGATCCGGCTCTGGTGAGGCTGACCGACGAGCTGGCCGGCGACTACCGCCGGCAGGCGCCTGACCGCATCGGCATCGGCCAGTACCCGGGAGGCGACGCCGCCTACCGTGTCATGGTGAGCCTGCAGACCGGGTTCGACCTGTCGCCCCAGGAGATCCATCGCCGCGGCGAGGCCGAGGTCGATCGGCTGTCAGCTCGGATGGCCGAGGTGCGGCGCCAGCTGGGGTTCCAGGGCACCGCGCGCGAGTTCAACCAGCGCTTGCGCGCTGACCCGCGTTTCCTCGCCCGCACGCCCGAGGAGGTGGCCGAGCGCCTGATGGCGCCGGTGCGCAAGATCGAGCCCAAGATCCCCGCCTGGTTTCTGAAGGTCCCCAAGGCGCCTTATGGCGTCGAGGCGCTGCCGGCGGCCCTGAGCGGGATGACCTACGGGTACTACCAGGTGCCCACCCCCGCCCAGCCGCGCGGCCGCTATTTGTTCAACGCCGGCCAGCTCGATCAGCGGCCGTTGGTGTGGGCTGCGGCGCTGATGTATCACGAGCTGATCCCCGGCCATCACTTCCAGCTGGCGCTGCAGGCCGAGAACCCGGACCTGCCCCCCTTCAGGCACTACCTCACGCACACCGCCTTCGTCGAGGGCTGGGGCGAGTACGCCTCGCACCTTGGCGAGGAGATGGGCCTCTACGACGATCCATACTCCCTTTATGGCCGCCTCGCCATGGAGATTTTCCTGTCCACGCGGCTGGTGGTGGACACCGGGCTCAACGCCCTGGGCTGGACCCGCCAGCAAGCGGTCGACTACATGCGCGACCGTCTGCTCGAGTCGGACGCCCAGATCGATTCCGAGGTCCTCCGCTACGCCATCGCCAGCCCGGCGCAGGCCCTGGCCTACAAGCTGGGGGCCACCCACATCGAAGACCTCCGCCGCCACGCCGAATCCGTCCTGGGCAACCGTTTCGACGTCCGCCGCTTCCACGATGCGGTCCTGGGCAGCGGCTCGCTACCCCCCAAGATTCTCGCCCAGCACATCGACTGGTGGATCGAGCAGGAAAAGCGGCGGTGAGCCGAGCGGCGCGCTCGGGTGGCCAGTGAACCGGCGGACACAGGCGGAAGAGGCAGCGCATCGGCTGCCTCTGGCACGCTCTTCGGTAATCCGGGTGATGCTGCGCTCGCGGCGTTTGCCGGACC
>DATKFK010000089.1:0-3168 GCA_035544375.1 Thermoanaerobaculia bacterium | reverse complement strand
TTTCGCGTGCTCCGCCGCGCCGGTCTTCGCCGGCCCTGCCGCGCCGGCGGCGGGTCCGGCCTCCTCGCCGGCGAGCAGTTGCTGCTTGCGCTCGGCTCCCCAGCGATAGCCGCCGGGGTCGCCGTCGGCCCGGACCACGCGGTGGCAGGGGACGATCAGGGCGACGCGGTTGGCGGCGCAGGCGCGGGCGACGGCGCGGGCGGCGGTGGGCTTGCCGAGGGCTGCCGCCACCTCGCCGTACGAGCGCGTCGCGCCGCGGGGGATGCGCTGCAGCTCGCGCCAGACCCGCCATTCGAAGGCGGTGGCGCGCACGTCGAGCGGCAGCGCCGCGAGCGGCGGCGGCGCGGCGTCCGGCGAGGGCTGAAGCGAAGCCAGGATGGCGTCCACCCAGCCCGCGAGGGGATCGCCGGCGGCGACGCGCTCGACCGTGGCCCGCGGGTAATCGGCGCGCAGGCCCGCCGCCAGTGCCTGGTCGTCGTCGCCCAGGCGCACGGCGCAGATGCCGCGTTCGGTGGCGGCGACCAGCAGGCGGCCAGGCGGCGCGGCGGCGATGGCGAAGCGGATGCGGGCGCCGGCGCCGCCGCGCTTGAAGGTGCCCGGGGTCATGCCGAGGCGGGCGTTCGACTGTTCGTAGAGGCGGCTGCCGGCGCCATAGCCGGCCTCGTAGGTTGCGGTGGTCACGTCGTCTCCCTCCTTGAGCCGTTGTTTCAGGCGCTCGGCGCGCTGCGCCAGGACGTAGTCCTTGGGGCTGACGCCGAGCAGCCGTTTGAAGGTGCGTTGCAGGTGATAGGGGCTGGCGCCGACCTCGCGGCCCAGCCGCTCGAGTGTGACGTTCTCGTCCAGGTGCGCGGCAAGATAGGCGCGGGCTGCCGCCACCCGGCGTTCCGCGTCGGGAGCGCCGCCGGCGAGCGGTTTGCACCGCCGGCAGGCGCGATAACCCGCGGCCGCGGCGGCGGCGGCATCGGCGAAGAAGGCGACGCGATCGCGCCGCGGGCGGCGGGAGGCGCAGGACGGGCGGCAGTAGATCCCGGTCGAGGCCACGGCATAGACGAAGCGCCCGTCCCAGGCGGCATCGCGGGCCTCGACCGCCGCCCAGGCGCGCGCGGCGTCGGCGCCCTGCAGCGCGGCGGCCGGTGTCTCGTGACCCTGCCGGTCGGGTGCGGTATCGTTGCTCATGGGCTGCACTCTACAGGCCGGCGCGCGCAGCCGCTATCCGCTTCTTGCGCTGAAAACCGCGGCGGCGGCGAGGGCTGGCCAGGAGGTGCGCATGGCGTTTCATTTCATCGTCCGGTTCGAGCCGTCGCAGGAGGCGGCGATGGAGCTCCGCGAGGAGATGTTGCGATCGGTTGCGGCCACGCGCCGCGAGAGCGGCTGCCGGTCGATCCGCGCGTTCGAGTCCGTGAGGCCGCCCAGCGCCTTCGCCATCTGCTCCGAATGGGACGACGAGGCCGCCTTCGAGCTGCACGCGCAGCTGCCGCATACCGTCCGCTTCGTCGCCGCCGCCGAGCGCCTGCTGGGCCAGCCGGTCAAGGGGTTGCGGGCGAAGGAGATCACCTGAGCCCGGACGCCGCTCGGTCCGCCGCGCGGCGGCCGGGGTTCCGGCCGGCACTGCCGGCGGCGATCTCGCTCCTGGCCTGCTGGCTGGGCGGGTCGGGCGGAGCGGATGCCCTGGGCTCTCCGGGGCAGGCGGACGCCGCGCACGCCATGGACGCCACGGGTGCCGCGAGCCGGCCGGCAGACGCGCCGCGCTACCTGGCGCTGGGCGATTCCTACACCATCGGGGAGGCGGTCGCTGCCGCCGGTCGCTGGCCGGTGCAGCTGGCGGTGCTGCTGCGGCGGGCGGGCGTGGCGGTCGGCGAACCGGAGATCGTGGCGCGCACGGGTTGGACCACCGCCGAGCTCTCGGCCGGCATCGACGCCGCGGCGCCGCACGGACCGTTCGCGCTGGTGTCGCTGCTGATCGGGGTCAACGATCAGTACCGCGGCGGGCAGCCCGCGAGCTACCGCGCCGCCTTCACCGCGATGCTGCGGCGGGCCATTGCCTTCGCCGGCGGCGAGCCGGGCCGGGTGATCGTGCTGTCGATCCCCGACTGGAGCGTCACCCCGTTCGCGGCCGGCAGCGGCCGCGAGCTGCCGCGGATCGCCAGGGAGATCCGGGATTTCAACGCCGTCAACCGCGAGGAGACGGGCCATGCCGGCGCCCGCTACGTGGACGTCACGCCGGCGTCGGAGCGGGCGCTCGGCGACCCCTCGCTGCTGGCTGCCGACGGCCTCCACCCGTCGGCGGCGATGTACGCCGAATGGGCGCGGCTGGCGCTGCCGGCGGCGAGAGCGGCGCTGGTGTCCCGAGTCAGCATGACCCGCGATCACCTTCGCCGGCCGGCGCGCTCGATCACTCGAAGTAGCCGTTGACGTCGATGATGACGTCGACGGAGGAGCCCGCGCTGCCGCCGAAAATGGCCCAAACTGCCCCCGGGGATCCGGTGATGGCGCCGGGCGCCAGTGCAAGGACGGTGTTGTTGGCGCGAACCTGTCCGGCCCTGAAGTTGATGGTGCTCGTGCCGGGATCGGCAGCCTGCGCCGGCCACAAGCTTAGGAACCCGCCGGCCTTGGCGTTCACCACGGTGACGTTGGCGGAGACCGCCACCGCTGCCGCGGCGATGCCGCAGTTGCCGGCGATCGCGACCTCGTAGGTATCGCCTTCGAGCAGCGGGCTGCTGCTGCGAGTGTCGAGCAGCCGGCAAGGTGTGACGGTGAAGAAGCGGCCGGCCGGGCTCGAGATCGGGATCGACTGGACGCACGACGAGGTCGCGTTGGACCACTCGTACTGGTAGCCGTACCCGCCGCTGCCGATGAACGGCGAGGGCGACCAGGCGCACTTGTCGTCGGCCTCCTCGCCGTTGCCGTCCAGCCAGGCATCGATTTGCTGGTCGGTCACGGACTCCCGCGTCTCGTGGGTCACGAAGTGCTCCTGGTTCTCGGCCGGGGTCCAACCCGGCACCTGGCAGCCGCCGCAGCTCGGGTAGGGCTCGATCGAGTACTTGACCGTGTCGCTGCCGGTCTGGAAGTAGGTGTGGTAGGCGCAGTAGGCGAGATTCGGTCCGCCGCACGAGGTGGTGCCGTCGTCCATCGAGGAGTACGAGCTGCTGGGGATGACGACCTCGTAGA
>DATKFK010000088.1:0-2980 GCA_035544375.1 Thermoanaerobaculia bacterium | reverse complement strand
GGCGCCTCGTGGCAGAGCTCGAGCTGCAGGTCCACGTTCTCCTTGATCCGGTGCATCGGGACATGGCCCGGCCCCTCGATCATCACCTGGCAGTCGCGCTCCCAGGCGACGGTGGTGAGCTCGCCGAGGGTGCGCAGCTCGGCCAGCTGCGCCTCGTCGTTGGCGTCGGCGATGCTGCCGGGACGCAGGCCGTCGCCGAGCGAGAAGGCGACGTCGTAGGCGCGCATGATCTCGCAGATCTCCGCGAAGTGCGTGTAGGCGAAGTTCTCGCGGTGGTGGGCGAGGCACCACTTGGCGTGGATCGAGCCGCCGCGCGAGACGATGCCGGTCATGCGGCCGGCGGTCAGCGGCACGTAGCGCAGCAGGACGCCGGCATGGATGGTGAAGTAGTCCACCCCCTGCTCGGCCTGCTCGATCAGGGTGTCGCGATAGACCTCCCAGGTGAGGTCCTCGGCCTTGCCGCCCACCTTCTCGAGCGCCTGGTAGATCGGCACCGTGCCGATCGGCACCGGCGAGTTGCGCAGGATCCACTCGCGGGTCTCGTGGATGTTCCTGCCGGTCGACAGGTCCATCACCGTATCGGCGCCCCAGCGGATGGCCCAGGTCATCTTCTCCACCTCTTCGTCGATCGACGAGGCCACGGCGGAGTTGCCGATGTTGGCGTTGATCTTGACCAGGAAGTTGCGGCCGATGATCATCGGCTCGCTCTCGGGGTGATTGACGTTGGCCGGGATGATCGCCCGCCCGCGCGCAACCTCGTCGCGCACGAATTCGGGGGTGATGAGGTTCGAACCTGCCTGGTTCTCGCGGATGGCGATGAACTCCATCTCCCTGGTGACCACGCCCTGCCGGGCATGGTGCATCTGCGTCACGTTGGCGCCGGGGCGGGCACGCAGCGGCCGGCGCGGGTTGGCGAAGCGCAGCCCGTCGAGGCGCGGGTCGGCGGCGCGGCGGCGCCCGTACTCCGAGGACACCGTGGGCAGCTCGACGACGTCGCCGCGCTCGAGGATCCAGTCGCGCCGCAGCGGCGGCAGGCCCCGGCGCACGTCGATCACGGCGGCCGGGTCGGTGTACGGCCCCGACGTGTCGTAGACCAGCAGCGGCGGATTGGGGACCGCTGCGGCGGCGGCAGCCGGAGCCGCGCCGGCAGCCGGGCCTCCGCCGGCAGCCGCGGCGCCCGGCGGCAGATGGACGACGGTCGGCGACAGCTCGATCTCACGCATCGGCACCCGAACGCCCGGCAGCACTCCCGGGACGTAAACCTTGCGCGAAGCAGGGAAGGGCTGGCCGCTGGCAGGAGCGGCCGCCGCGGGCACGGCCGCTGGCTGGACCTGATCGATCATCGGTGGTCTCCTATTTGGCGTCGCTGCGTGCTCGTGGCGGCGGGTGCCGAGCCGGCGCCAACCGCTCTGACGCCGGTTCCGGCGCGGCGCGGCTGAGAGCTTGCGGCGGGGGCTGGTGGCGGGGGCTGCAGAGTGTGCGTCGCGGGCATCGCTTCCCTACGCTGGCATTACCCAGGTCAGGTGTTGAGGGTTGCCCGCGCCAACGCAGCGAGCTCTCAGCCTCGCGGCTCCCCTAGCTGCCACAAGGATACCGCGCTTCGGTGCGCCGGGTGAACCGCCCTGCTGGTGTCCCAGAGCCCGGATGAAGCATGGAAACGCAAAATCCCTGCGGAACCGGCCTTGCCGGCGCCGCAGGGGTCTTCGATCTTCGACGGTACGGCTTTGGGGAGGGGTTACTCCGTGCAGTGGGTGATGGCACAGTTGGTGAAGTCTTGGGTGCAGAGGGTGTACCTCGACACTCCGCCCGCGACGCGGCGCATGTCCTCGCTCTCCAAGCGGCGCAGCGTTTCGCGGCTGAGGGTCATCTTCTCCAGGCGCTTGAACTTCATTCTGTAGCTCCTGCCACATGGGCTGTCGGTACACCCCGTCAGGCGTTGCCCAGGCGCATGGGGATGTTCATACGCTCGGGAACAGCATCTCCGGCTATTAAGAGATTGGGTGCCCTGCTGAAGACGGAGCGTGACGGAGACGGCCGCCTTGCACGGCGCCTGCCGGGTGGACGCTCCGGCGCCGCTTGCCTATCGGAGCACAGGTGCCGGCGTTATTTCCGTGACCGTCTACCGAGGCTCCCGCCGGCGGTCGCACCACCCGGCCCAGGCGACGAAGAGCCAGATCGTCAGGCCGCCCCAGGCCAGGGTGCGCACGTCGGGCGGCGGCGGGCCGAGCGCGGCGGCGAGCCAGAAACCCGGCAGCACCAGCAGCAGCAGCCAGGTCGCGTACCGGCCGGCGGCGGCTCCCGTCTGCCGCGGCCGCGTCCGGCGCAGGTAGAGGGCCGCGCCGCCGAGGTAGAGCGCGAGCTCGAGCGGCAGCTCGACCGCCGGCACGTTCCACAGGCCGAGCCCGACGTAAGGTCCGTGCGGCAGCAGCGGCAGGTCGGGACGGTGGACGAGGAGGTCCAGCACCCAGTGGCTGAAGACCCCCAGTGCCAGCAGGCCCGCGAGCCCCCACCGGGCCGAGGGCCGCAGCAACCCATAGAGCGCCGCGAACGCCACCGACCAGGCGAGGGCGCCGAGCAGGCTGTGAGTGATCGGATAGTCGTAGAAGTCGAGCGGCGTGAGGCGCGTGATGCCGGGGGCGATGCGCACGTGCTCCCAGCCCAGCAGCAGGAAGATCGGCCACAGCAGGTCCAGCAGCTGCACCGCCGCGAACCAGGTGCCGAGCGAAGCCCGCGGCGCCGCCGCCTTGCCCGCCAGGCCCAGCCCGAAATGCCCGATGAACATCGCGCACCTCCCGCAGGGCAACCGGCGCCCGTCCTTCGTTGCCAACATATACCACCCGGATGGGACCCCATCGTCATCCTCACCGGACCGATCATCATCCTCCCGGATGAGACCCGATCGTCACCCTCACCCGGATGAGACCCGATCGTCATCCTCACCCGGATGAGACCCCTGTAGTCGTCGATCGGCCCCCATGTC
>DATKFK010000087.1:0-9216 GCA_035544375.1 Thermoanaerobaculia bacterium | reverse complement strand
CATGGCACGACTCTAACGCCAACGGCCCGCTCGCTTGCACTCCGAGACGTTCCTGCGGGCGGATCGGTCCGCGCTCCGCGTCCGGCGCGCCGGTCCCTACGGGGTGATGACGCGGGCGTAGATCGTCGAGGTGCCCTCGTTTGCCCAGACGGCTACCGCGTTGGCGCCGCCGGCCGCCAGGGCGGGAGGGTCCTGACCGGGCACCGCGGGAAGACTGATCCGGAAGTTCCGCCCCAGCGGGTTCGCGTTCGCGCCAACGCGCTCGGCATCAGCAGATGCAGGGCTTGCCTTCGATCCCGGTATACGTCGGTGGGCAGAGCCGGGTGATGCCACCGGCCGCCTCCTTGAGGTCGGCGTTCTCCAATGCCTTCAGGGTTTCGCGGTGCAGGGTCAAGGATGCCTTGTTGCCTTTCTTGTTCACGACCGACTCCTTTCTTGTTACGGTCCGCGAGGCCGGGGGAAGATAGCAAGAACCCCGGCCGGAGCCGGGGTTCTCGTTCTTGCGGGTCTGCCTGCTGGCTTTACCTGGTCTTGACGCAACCCCGGCTCGCGTTCGACCACTCGTACTGGTACGAGTAGCCGCCGGTGCCGATGAACGGCGTGGGCGACCAGGCGCACTTGTCGTCGGCCTCGTTGCCGGAGCGGTCGTACCAGGCATTCAGCTGCTGGTCGGTGACCGCCTCGCGGGTCTCGTGACAGACGAAATGTTCCTGGTTCTGCACCGCGGTCCAGCCCGAAACCTGACAGCCGCTGCAGCTCGGGTAGGGCTCGATCGAGTATTTGACCGCGTTGCTGCCGCTGTTGAAGTAGCCGTGATAGGCGCAGTAGGTGAGCTGCGGGCCGCCGCACGAGGTGGCGCTGCCGTCCGAGGAATACGAGCTGCTCGGAATGACGACCTCGTAGACCGTGCTGGCGTCGAAGGCATGGCTTGTCAAATAGGCGCTGACCTCGCCCTGGACGATGGCGTCGGTGACGTTGGTCGGCGGGTTCGAGGTGTCGAACCAGTCGGGCGTGCCGGAGCCCAGGTTCGTCTTCTGGATGTACTGCGGGCCCGTCTGGTAGTACTGGGTGATGACGTTGAACTCGCCGGTCTGGCCGAACTGGTTGCGGAACGCAATCAGGGTCTGGGCATATTGGTAGTCAGGGGAGGACACGTTTTGGAAATTCGGTCCCCAGAAGATGAAGACCACCTTGGCGGAGATGATCACCGGGCCGCCGTGATAGGTGAGGTTGCTGCTGCCGAAGATGTCGGGTTCCTCGACGGCGCTGGCCGAGACGTTGCCGACGCCGGCATTGTTCGGACGGAAGTAGTGGCGGACGGAACCCGAGTCGACCTGGGCCGCGAGCGCCGGCGCGAGAGACGCAATGAACAGTGCTGCCAAAGCTCTCTTCATTAGCCACGTCCTTTCGTGTTCAACGGTTGGCTGGTTTGCGTCTTATACACTTCCTCGGGTCGAGCGTCAATGCACTCCGGGGGTATTGCGAGAACACTCCTGAAAAACGAAGAGCCCCCACCCTGGGCGGGGGCTCTCGAGCCGGTCACGGTGCAAGCTTGGCGACAGCTTGGTTCCCGTCCGCGCTTGGGGATGGGATCGCGTTACCGGGTCTTGACGCAGCCGCCGTTCGCGTTCGACCACTCGTACTGGTAGCCGAAGCCGCCCGAAAGGAACGGCGTGGGCGACCAGGCGCACTGGTCGTCGAGCTCGGCGCCGGTCCTGCTGTTCCACCAGCCGGTCCCGATCGGGTCGGTCACGGCCTCGCGGGTCTCGTGGCAGATGAAGTGGTCCTGGTTCTGCGCCGCCGTCCAGCCGGAGAGCGCACAGCCGCTGCAGCTCGGATAGGGCTGGATGGAGTACTTGACCGCGGTGGAGCCGCTGCCGTACCAGCTGTGATAGGCACAGTACGCGAGGTTCGGTCCGCCGCAGGAGTCCTGGCCGCCATCGTCGGAATAGGAGGTGCTGGGGATGACGACCTCGTAGATCGTGCTGTAGTTGACGGCATTGCTCGTCAGGTACTTCTGAACCTCGGCCTGGACGTCGGCGTCGGTGACGGCGGTCGGCGGGTTCGAGCTGTCGAACATGTCAGGTGTTCCCGAGGCCAGGTTGCTCAGCTGGATGAATTGCTGGGGCGGACTCTGGTAGTACTGGGTGATGACGTTGTACTCCCCGTTCGTGCCGTACTGGTTGCGGAACGATTGCAGGGCCTGGGCGTAGGCAAAGTCGGGCGACGAGGCGTTCGAGAAGGACGGCCCCCAGAAGATGAGGACCACCTTGGCCTGCAGGATCACCGGCCCGTTGTGGTAGCTCGGGTTGCTCCCACGGGCGAGCGGCTCGAGGTTGAAGAGCTCGCTTTCCCTCTGTGCGAACACCTCGCGCGTCGGGAACTTGTGGATCCTGGGGTTGACCGTGACCTGCTTGGGCTCCTGCGCTGCGAGCCCTGCCGCGAACGACGCCAAGCACAGCACTGCCACGACATTTTTCATCGCTGATTCCTTTCGTCCTGGAGCGACCGTTAGTGGTGCTACCGGATTCATAGAATTAGGCGTTGCGCGCATGCGATCGATGGCAGTTGCAGGTTCGCGCCATGACCTCACTCTTCCTCTTGGACACAGCAATAACCAACCCCAAGCGGGGGAGCGCCGAGGCTCCTTGCCAGCCGGGTTCTGGAGTTCGTCTATTGTAGAGTGTGCGCCAGCGAACGTTTGCGGGACAAGCTGTCAAGCTCTCGTCATCTCTCCGCGTTTTCTCCGCCGCGGGCCCGTCGTCCCGCACGCCAACGTCGCCTACATCGCCGGCGTCGCCGGCGTCACGGCCGCCAGGTCCTCGTCGCCGGTGCGGATGCGGATCACCTTCTCGACCGGCAGGACGAAGATCTTGCCGTCCCCGACCTCGCCGGTATGGGCCGAGCGGAGGATGGCGTCGACGGTCACCTGGACGAAGGGGTCCGAGACGCCGATGTCGAGACGCACCTTGTCGACCAGCTCCATCTTGACCGTCGAGCCGCGATAGGTCTCCACCCGTTCGGTCTCGCCGCCGTGCCCCTGGGCGCGGGAGATGGTGAGCCCGCGGACCTCGGCCTTGAACAGCGCCTCGAGGACGGCGGAGAGCTTCTCCGGCCTGACGATGGCCGTGATCAGCTTCATGCGCGGCTCCCCGCGGGCACCTCGGCGGCCAGGCCCGGGGAGCGCGCCGGAGCGGACGCGCCGGCGGCGGTCGGCGGGTCGGGAAGCACCAGGATCGCGCCCTCGCCGCTGGTGTAGGCCTCCTCCCCGTGCTGGGGAACGTCGAGCCCCAGCCCTTCATGGCGGTGCGCGGCGCGAAGCGGCACCACGGCGCCGATCAGCTTGAGCAGCGCGAAGGAGGCCACGCCGCTGTAGGCGAAGGTGGCGGCCACGGCGGCGGCCTGCCGGGCGAGCTGCGCCGGATCGCCGGCCAGGAGCCCGTCCTTGCCGCCCCAGGCGGCGCTGGCCAGCACGCCGGTGAGCAACGCGCCCAAAAGCCCGCCCACGCCGTGCGCCGCGGTGACGTCGAGCGAGTCGTCGAGCCGCGTCCGCGAGCGGTAGAGGATGGCGTAGTAGCTGGGGAAAGCTGCCGCGGCGCCGAGGACGATGGCGCTCATCGGGCCGATGAAGCCGGCGGCCGGGGTGATCGCCACCAGGCCGACGACGATGCCGGTGGCGGCGCCGACGGCGGTGGTCTTCCTGGTGCGCAACCGGTCGAGCGCCATCCAGACGGCGAGGGTTGCCACCGGCGCGAGCAGGGTGTTGGCGAAGGCCAGCGCGGCGGTGGCGTTGGCGGCCAGCGCGCTGCCGGCATTGAATCCGAACCATCCGAACCACAGCAGGGCGGCGCCCAGCAGCACGAAGGGCACGTTGTGGGGCAGCAGCGCCTGCCGGCCGTAGTCGCGGCGCGGTCCGAGAACCGCCGCCGCCACCAGGGCGGCGGCGCCGGCATTGACGTGGACCACCGTGCCGCCGGCGAAATCGATCGCGCCCAGGTTCCCGAGCCAGCCGCCACCCCAGACCCAGTGGCAGACCGGCGCATACACCAGGAGCGACCAGATGCTGATGAAGGCCAGGTAGGGGCCGAAGCGCATGCGCTCGACGACAGCGCCGGAGATGAGGGCGGCGGTGATCACCGCGAAGGTTCCCTGGTAGGACATGAAGAGGAGGTGCGGGAGCGTGCCATGCGGCTCGAGACCGACGCCGCGCAGGAAGAGATGGCCCGTTCCTCCGAGCAGCGGCCCGCCGTCGCCGAAGGCCAGGCTGTAACCGGCGAGGGCCCAGGTCAGCCCCACCGCCCCCATCGCCGCGAAGCTCATCATCATGGTGTTGAGCGCGTTTTTGGAGCGCACCAGGCCGCCGTAGAAGAAGCCCAGGGCCGGGGTCATCAGGAGGACCAGGGCCGTGGCAACCAGCATCCAGGCGGTGTCGGCACCGTTGATCGCGGGAGGCGCGGGAGGGGTTGGCATGACCGGGACCTCCAAAGTGGTGATGGTCCCAGGATAACGGAGCGGTTGTCGCGCTGTCAACTGATTCGTGCGTCTCATGCACGAATCACGTGACAGTAACGGTCATTCTGTGGAGGTATCGTCAGAATTGCTCGCCGTTCTGTGCTCACCTGGCGGCCTTTACGAGCACGACTCGACGCGGAGCGTCTCTCAGCGAATCGCCGCGAAAGCGGCATCCGGATAGGGATTCGCCGGGCCGGTGCACGCCAGGCGGGCGTCGATCGGGCTCGGCGCCGGAGAGATCGGGAACGTCGCGGCGGATGGGCCGGCACGACCCGCCTGCCGTGCCCCGCTGAGGTCGTAGAGATATGCCTCTGCCGGCAGGCTGAACATCCGTCCGTGGGGAATCGCCCGCAGCGCCAGGCGGCGGGTGCCGAGGCGGTCGAGATAGGCAAGCAGGCTCTCCCGCTCGCCGAGCCGCGGCTGGGCGTGCGAGAAGACGACCCACAGGCGCGGCGCGCCGCGGAAACGATCGATGTCCTCGAGATAGGCGCGGGTGTCGCCGCGATGACAGCCGCCCAGCACGTAATCTCGAGCCTGGAAGCCGTACCGCGGTCCGTAGAAGCGCAGCGCGTGACCGGCGCCGTAATAGACGTAGACCGCGTCGCCGGGACGGCGGCGCGCCGCCAGCGCCCGCAACAGCGGCCTGGTCTCCTCGATCCGGTAGACCGGCGGGTCCGCCGCGAAGCCGGCAAGAGCAGGCACCAGGGCGGCGGCAAAGACGAGCGCGACGCCGCGGCGCGGAAGCCGGACCGCCGCCAGCGTTTCGACCCCGGCGGCGACGGCGAGGACCAGGGCCGGCACGGCGAACAGCACCAGCCGGGTGGCGAAGGGGTAGAGCCGCAGGTCCGCCGCGCCCAGGGCCACCGCGACCGGCGCGAAGAGCAGCGGCGCAAGCGCCGGGCGCCGGCGCCAAAGCGCGGCGACACCCAGGATCGCGAGACCGCCATACACGGCAACCCAGGGATAACCCAGGCCGCCGGGACCGAGCATGCCCGCGAGCGTCGAGCCCAGCCAGCGCGCATCGCCGGCGAGGGTGTGCGGCCGCGGCCCGAAGGCCGGCGCCCAGAAATGCCCGAGGTACTGGTGGGTTGGCGGCGGCAGCTCACGGCTCGCCGCCAGCGCGGCGGCGCCGGCGGCAACGGCCCAGATGACGGCTGTGACGACGAGCCGCGCCGGCGAGCGCCGGCGGCCGGCCGCGGCGGCGGCGAGGAGACCGACGCAGAGGCCGGCGAGCACCAGCGCCGCGGCATGCGAGAGGAAGACGGCGACGACCCCCGCCGCCCCCGCCAGCACGGGCGAACGTGCCAGCGGCCTGCCGCCTCCCGCCGGCGCCTTCCGGGCTTCGCCGCCTCCCGCCGGCGCTGCCGGGTGCTCCGGATGGTTCCCGCCGGCGCCCACCGGTGTGGCGAGGCTCGGCGCCGGCGCCGGCATCGGGTCCCCGGCCGCGGGCGCCGCCTGGCCCATGCCGCCGCCCACCAGCTCGGCGGCGAGCAGGGTCAGCGCCAGCGCCGCCGCCAGGTCCCCGGCGTAGGGCTTGACCTGCGCGGCGTAGCGGATCAGCTCCGGCTGCAGCGCGAAGAGAGCGACGGCGAAGACCACGGCGGCCGGGCTCGCGAGCACGCGGCGGGCAAGGCGCGCGAAGAGCCACAGGGCGGCGAGCGATCCGGCCAGCGGCACCAGGCGCAGCCCGTAGTCGCTGGCGCCCCAGATTTCGGCCCCCGCCTTCTCGAGCAGCACGAATCCCCTGGGCGCGACCTGGGCGAAAGGCAGCGGTCCTTTCCACAGGGCCTGCCAGGAGAGCCCGAGGATTCCCCGCGACAGCGCGAGCTCGTCGAGCCATTGCGAAGCGTCCGCTCCGTATTGCCAGAGGCGCAGCGCGGCCCCGAAGAGCAACAACGAGAGCGAGAGCAAGGACGGGCCGCCGTCGAGCTGGAGCGCCTGCTGCGGTGGCGACGGCGCGGCGGTCCGGGCGCTCACCGCGGCGGCGGCCCGCTGCCGTTCCGCGCCGCGTCCAGGCGCCGGTTGAGGGCCTCGATCCGCGCCTGGGCGCGCGGGTAGTCGCTGGGGAGAAGGCAACCTGCCGCGTCGACCTCGTCGTGGTAGTGCAGGATGGCGGGGTCGACCGCGAGCAGGGCCGGCGCCGCCCGCGGCAGATGGAGCGGAAAGTTGAGCGCCAGCGGCGCCGCGGCGAACGGCACCGGGTGCGCGGCCATGGCGAGGCTGAAACTGGCCTGGTGACAGTGGTGAGCGCAGGGGCCGAGGAGGTCGAGCACGGCGAGGATGCGGACATTCCATTCGCGCCAGACCGGCACGAACTCGCGCGCCAGCTCGCGCGTCAGGAAGACCATCCCGGTGTTGCAGTAGAGGATGCTGCGCTCGCCGTCGAGGGTGGTCCGGTAGCGACGCGACGGCAAGGAGAGGCCGTAGTGGCGAAAGAGGCGCAGGAAGACCTCGTGCGTCACCGATGCCACGTCCGCGATCTTTGCCTGCACCGCGCCGCTCACCAGCAGCGGCAGCGGGTCGGCAACGAACACCGTGTCGCAGTCGAGCAGCAGGATCCCCTCGGCGCCGGTGGCGAGCGCCTCGGGGTAGAGCTGCAGCTTGTTGGCATTGCCGTTGCGCGTATCGAAGCGTTCGACGGTTCTCACCTCGGCGCCCTCGCGCTCGAGCTCCTCCCGCGCCGCGGGCGCAATGCCGTCGACCACGCAGACCAGCATCCGGGCGCCGGCGAGCGACCCGCCGAACCAGCGCAGCGAGCGCACCAGCCGGCGGGCCTGCGCCAGGTGGCGCGGGTGATTTTCGGCCACGCAGCCGATCACCACGTCGGCGGAGCGCGGCGGCGGCAGCGCCCGAGCGAGGCCGGCCAACCTCCAGGCGAGCTGCCGCTTCGAGCCGCGCCAGCGCCGGGTGGCTCCCCAGTAGGAGTGGACCATCCGCCACAGCCGCGTCGCCTCGATCCGCTCCCGTTCCTCGTTCAGCCGCTGGATCTGATCGGTGAGCCGCCGCGCCACCCCTGCGAGCTGTTCGCTCCGCTCCGCCTGCCGCGCCAGCTGCAGCTTGAGCGCGGAGTAGTCGATTCGGCTCGGCGCCGGCACCGCGACCTCGGTCCGCTCCGGGCCGGCAGCCAGCGCGGCGGCCAGCAGGTGCTCGTTCGCCTCCTCGAGATCCCTCTCCCTGGCCGAGGCAAAGGAGCCCGGATCGCGATCGGCAGCGGCTTCTCCGCCGGGAAGATCCGCCGCCGCCTCGAGCCGCGCGAACAGCTCCATCGCCTTGGGGACGATGGCGGTCCAGGCGATGTCCCTGGCCAGCAGGCCGCTGCGCAGCTCGCCGGCGGCGAGGTGCCGCTCGAGGCCGCGGCCGGCCAGCGGCAGGCCAGAGCGGTCCTCGGCCGCCGCCAGCGCCGCGGCCAGGCCGCGCGCGGCGCCGGCGATCGACCAGAGCAGGCAACGGCCGGGACGGGCGGCGCGGAAGGCGAGGAGCTGCCGGTTGTGGTCCGCCCAGGCCCGGATCGCCGTCCAGGGGTCGAGCTGCACCTCGACGTCGAGGCCGCGGCGCAGCAGCGACAGCGCCACCTCGACGGGATGGCGGTAGACGAGAAGGTAGAAAGGATCGGCGAGCAGGCCGTCCCACGCCGGCAGGAAGAGACTGGTGCGAGGGTCCTTCCAGCCCCACGTCGGTTTGCCGGCCCGCCGGGCGAGGAGGGCGGCTGCCTCGCCGGCCTCCTCCGGGTCGAGCCGCGGCACGCCGCCGGCGGGAGGCCGCAGCGGTCCGCAGCCGCGCCGTGCCAGGCACGCTTCGTGGAAGCCGACGAAGTCCAGGTCCTCGAAGTGGCCCCGGTCATTGCCCTTGCTCCCCGGCATCAGGCGGGTCCCCATGTCGACGCCCGCCGCCACGGCCAGGCTCGCGAGCAGCGACGTGCCGGAGCGATGCATGCCGGCGATGACGAGGACGCGATGCAACCTTGGCATGTTGGATTCCGAGGCGTTCTTGTAACAGAAGCCGCCCGGCCAGTCCACCCGCGACGGGATACGATGTCGGCGGTGCGGCAGGCCTGCCGGGTCTGCCGGCCACTCCGGGAGAGGAGGACCGATGATCGACCTCGGAGCCCAGCTCGTGAAGTATGGCGTCGGGTTCGTGTTCGGCAACGTGCTGGTCGAGCAGGCGGGGCTCCCGATCCCGGCGGTGCCGGTGATGGTGGTGGCCGGCGCGCTGGCGGCGGACGGCAAGCTGTCGCCCTGGGCGCTGCTGGGCGCCGCGACCGCCGCGGCGGCGCTCGCCGATTCCCTGTGGTTCACGCTCGGCCGCTGGCAGGGGCGGCGGGTGCTGAAGACGGTGTGCAAGATCGCGGTGTCCCCGGACTCCTGCGTGCGGAACATGGAGCGGCTCTACGAACGCTTCGGCTTGCGTTCCCTGCTGTTCTGCAAGTTCGTGCCGGGCTTCTCGACGGTGGCGCCGACCCTGGCAGGAACGCTGCAGGCCCGGCGCTTGCCCTTTCAGCTCTTCGACGCCCTGGGCGCCGCGATCTGGGCGGCCGCCGCCCTGGGCACCGGCGCCCTGTTTCACCGCGCGCTCGACCGTGTGCTGGCGGTGCTCGACGGCATGGGCTCGCTGGCGGTCGTGGCGCTGGCCGGCGCGTTCGCCGCCTACGTCGCCTGGCGGTTCGAGCAGCGCCGGCGTTTCCTGCGCGAGCTGCGGATGGCGCGC
>DATKFK010000086.1:0-5990 GCA_035544375.1 Thermoanaerobaculia bacterium | reverse complement strand
TTTGCCGGAGCCGAAGTGCTGAAGTTCTATTTTGGTGATCAGTTCACTTTTGATGTCACCTCTGAGTCGGTGCAGGGAGCGAAGCGCCACTTCACCAGCTTCTCAGCGGCTGCCCAAGAGGCGGGACTGAGCCGAATTTATGCCGGCCAGCACTTCAGGACCGACCACATCGCCGGCAAAGGTCTTGGCGAGAGCGTAGCAGAGTCGATCACGGACACCATTCTGCTCCCCAGGTAAAGCACGATTCTGCAATCGCGCAAATGTGCTTCGTTGGGGACTCTACTCGAAGCTAAATTCGATCATAACGACGCCGGCACGACCGCCGGCGTCCGTTGATCGTCGGCGAATAAGCTTCTCACCCGGCGGGAACCAGACCACGTCGCCGGGCCGGATCTCCTCGACAGGTCCCCCTTCGCGCTGGGCCCAGCCGCAGCCAGCCGTGACGATGAGGGTCTGGCCGAGCGGATGCGTGTGCCATGCGGTCCGCGCACCCGGCTCGAAGGTTACGCTGGCACCTTGAACCCGTGCCGGATCGGGCGCCTGGAACAGCGGATCGATCCTCACGGTGCCGGTGAACCATTCCGCCGCTCCCCTGGCGGAAGGTTGCGACCCGATTCTCTTGATCTCCATCCTGGACCTCCTGCAGCGAACGGCTCGGTGTAGCGCGGGCTCAGCGGCCGACCATTTGCTGCAAATGTTCCGGGTAGCGAGCCCCCTGCACCGCGATCTTCGCGGCGGCAACCTCGATCTCGCGGCGATCGGCGGGCGTGAGCTCCACGGCGGCGGCGCCGATGTTCTCCTCGAGACGATGCAGCTTGGTCGTGCCCGGGATCGGCACGATCCAAGGCTGCTGCGCCAGCAACCAGGCGAGCGCGATCTGCGCCGGGGTCGCCTGCTTCTGTGCCGCGAACCTGCCAAGCAGGTCGACCAGGGCCTGGTTCGCCTTCCGCGCTTCCGGGGTGAAACGAGGTACGAGGTTGCGGAAATCGGCGCTGTCGAACTTCGTGTTCTCGTCGATCTTGCCGGTGAGAAAGCCCCTGCCCAAAGGGCTGAACGGCACGAATCCGATCCCCAGCTCCGCGAGCGCCGGCAGCACCTCCACCTCGGGCTCTCGCCACCACAACGAGTACTCGCTCTGCAGTGCGGTCACGGGCTGAACCGCGTGGGCGCGACGGATCGTTTGCACCCCCGCCTCGGACAGGCCGAAGTGCTTCACCTTGCCTTGCTGGATCAGGTCCTTCACGGCTCCCGCCACGTCTTCAATGGGCACGTTCGGATCGACACGGTGCTGGTAGAACAGATCGATCGCCTCGACCCTTAGGCGCTTGAGCGACGCCGCGGCGACTTCCCTGATGTGCTCCGGCCGGCTGTCGACCCCGCCCAGGCCGCGCTCGGCCCCGGGATCGATCTTGAACCCGAACTTGGTGGCGATCGCCACCTGGCCGCGGAAAGGAGCAAGCGCTTCGCCAACCAGCTCCTCGTTGATGAACGGTCCGTACGCCTCGGCGGTATCGAAGAACGTGACGCCGCGTTCGACTGCCGCGCGCAGCAGCGAGATCATCTCCTGCTTGTCGCCGGCGGGACCATAGCCATAGGACATCCCCATGCAGCCGAGCCCGATGGCCGAAACCTCCAGACCGCTCTTCCCAAGTGTGCGCTCTTGCATGGCTCCTCCTCCTACGGATTCAGCCGGCCAGGCGGCTGCGGTGACGGGTGCGGCGACATCCTGTCAGGTCGGAAGGTCCGCGGGCGGTCCCGGCTCGGACCACTTGATGACCGTGTAGCGCTGCAGACGCAGGTCCGGCGACCAGAAATCCACCGGCAAGCCGGCCTTGTGCTTCAGATGGGCCAGGAAGTCCCGCGGCGAGGGGAGGTTATCCCAGACCTGCGGCAGAAAGGTGGCGTGGCTCTCTCCGCCTAGCTCCAGGATGACGCCGTCGATGCCCGGGCGCAGGGTGGCCAGGGCCTCCTCCTCGCTGGCCGCCGGCAGCGGCGTCGGGGCCGACAGCAGCGACACCTCGATCCGCGTCGCCGGCAGCTCGACGGCGGTGAGCGGCGGGAAGCGGGGGTCGGACAGGGCGGCGGCGCGGGCGTTGGCGCAGACGTCATCGGCCAGCGGCCGGCGGGCCCGCACCGAGCCGATGCAACCGCGCAGCCTGCCGTCCTGGGTCAAAGTGACGAAACAGGCTCCGGGGGCGCGCAGCCAGGGAGCGGCAAGCTCCGCCGCCGGCACCCGCACCGCCTGCCAGGGGACATACAGCACGGCCGCGATCGCCTCCCGGGCAAGCGCCAACAGCAAGCGCCCTTGTTCGCTGCCGGCAGCGGCAGCGGCAGCGGACGCGGTGGCGGGCGCGGTGGGCTCAGCCGGCATCGGCGTCGAAGGCCCAGGCGCCGTAGCCGACCACGCGGCTGCGGTCGCCGGAGGTGTCTCCGGAATGGCGGAGGTCGAGCTGGCGCGGCATCAGGCCGTGGCGCCGCGCCGCGGCGAGCAGGCCGTTGATCGGCACCGCGCCACAGGCCTGCCGCGAGGTGAGCGGGCCGGCGAGCGCGAGGATCTGGGAGGCCGTCGCGCGGTCTGCCTGCTCGGCGGCCGCGGCGGGCAGGTAGTGCGACAGGTCCGAGCTGATGACCAGGACCGTGTCCTCATCGCCCCACACCTGTTCGAGCACCTCGGCGACCTCCTCGCCGCCGGCGTCCCCGACCACCAGCGGCAGCAGCTGGAAGGTACCCAACACCACCTGCAGGAAGGGCAGCTCGACCTCCAGCGAATGCTCGCCCTCGTGGGCGTCGGGGCGTAGCGCCACCTGCGGCAGGCGCGCGACCGCCGCCATGGCGTCGAGATCGAGCTGCACCCGTCCGAGCGGCGTCGCGAAGCTCTCCGCTCCCGGCAGCCCGAGACCGCGCAGCGGCACCCGGTGCGAGGGCCCCAGGAGCACCACGCGGCGCGGGCCGCCGGCCGCGCCGGCCAATGCGGAAAAGGCGCTGGCGGCGATCGGACCCGAATACGCATAGCCGGCGTGGGGCGCGATGAGCGCTTTCGGCGCCTTTGGCACTTTCGGTGTCGCGGCCGGCCGGCCCGCGGCTGTCGCGGCAGGGCCTGGCGCCGCCGCCAGCAGGGCTTCGACGCGCGAGCGGAGAGCGACTGGATCGTCAGGGTAGAAGAGCCCGGCAACGGCGGCTGCGCGAACGCGGTCTTGAGCGGCCATGAAAGGCGGTCTCCTCCTGCCGCCTCTGCTCAAAGGCTAGTGCTCCTGCCGGCTTTCCGCAAGGCTGGCGGCCACCCGCCGCCCCCGCTTGCCCCGGCCGCTCCGCCGTCCGCCCTTCCCCATCCCCCGCTCAGCCGTGCTGCAGCGCCTGGCGGCAGCGGCGCTGGGCGCGGGCGCGGTCGGGCAGCGACAGGCCGTCGAAAATGTCGATCGCACGCTCGCGGCCGGCGGCCAGGGCCGCCAGGACCTCGCGATACTGGTGCTCGGCGCGGCCGCGCTGGCCGAGGCGCAGCAGGCAGTCGGCCAGCAGCAGGCGGGCCTGGAACAGGGAGGGGTCGAGGTACAGAGCGGCGCGATAGGAGGCCGACGCCTCCTCGGCGCCACCGGCGAGATCGTGGAGAAAGCCGTCGAGCAGGTGCCCGGCAGGCTCGGAGGGGTCGGCGGCGAGGGATTCGTCCACTGCCAGACGGGCAGCCTCGGGCCGGTTGGCCGCCAGCTCGTGGGCGGCGGCGAGCAGCAGCTCGAGAGCGCTCCGCGGCCGCACAGCGGCCGCCGAGACCCCAGGCACCGGCCCCTGCTCCCGTGCCGCCCCGGCGGCGACGGCGGTCGCAACGGTGGCGACCGTGGCGGCCACGGCGGGCCGGGAGCTGCCGGCCACGGCGGGCCGGGAGCTGGCGGCACCGGCCGAGCCGGGCGCCGGCGCCCGCTGCTGCCGCGAGGCGGAGCGCGCCGGCCCGGTGGCCGGCTCCGGTCCGGTCCCCAACGCCGCCGCCGAAGTAGACGCCGCCGCCGCCGCGCCGGCCCGGGCGCGGCGGTGCCGGTAGCAGTAGCAGGTGCCGAGATCGACGGCCTCCAGCTCGTCCTGGATCTGCCACAGGGTCTCGGAGGCGCCCAGGAACAGCGCCCCCTTGCGGCTCAGCTGCTGCGTCACGTGCGCCATCACCCAGCTCTGCAGCTGCCGGCCGAAATAGATGAGCACGTTGCGCAGCAGGATGAGGTCGTACTCGTCGGCCGGCAGGGCGAACGGCGGATGGGCGAGGTTCAGGGGTCGGTAGTCGATCCGGGAGCGCAGCTCGGGCGCCAGCTCGAAGAGCTTGCCGCGGCGGCTGAAGCAGCGCGCCAGAAGCGGCGCCGGCACCATCGACACGGCGCGCTCGCCGTACAGGCCGCGGCGGGCGCCCGCCAGCGCCTCCTCGTCGAGATCGGTGGCGACGATGCTCCAGTCCCAGCCGTCCAGCAGCGGCTGGGTCGCCAGCAGCATGGCGAGCGTCGCCGGCTCCTCGCCGCGGGCGCACGCCGCCGACCAGATCCGCAACCGGCGGCTGCCGGCGCGGGCGCGCAGCAGGCGCGGCAGCACCTGCTGCTCGATGGCCTCGAACTGCTGCGGCGCGCGGAAGAAATAGGACTCCTTGATGGTGACCAGCGGGATGAGGCTCTCCCACTCCCGCGGCAGCTCGCCCGCGGACAGGGCGCGCACGTACTCGGCAGTCGAGGCGAGACCCGCCGCGTGCGCCCGCCGCTCGGCCACCTCGCCGAGAAAGCCGAGCCGCGCCGGCGGCACCAGGTTGCCGGTGCTCTCGGCGACCAGGGCCGCAAGCTGCGCGACCGCGGCTTGCTTGCCGGTCATCGCGCCGCTCAGCGGCCCTCGCCCCGCCCCTGCCAGTGGCGCGCCAGGGTGCGCGCCAGCTCGCGGGGCGCCAGGGCCAGCTCCGCCGCACCGCGCTCGAGCGCCACGCGCGGCATGCCGAAGACGACCGAGCTCGCCTCGTCCTGCACCATGGTGAGCGCGCCGGCGCCGCGGAGCGCCGCCAGGCCCTCGACGCCGTCGGTGCCCATGCCGGTGAGCAGCACCCCCGCGGACTGGCGCGGGAAGCTCTCGGCGCACGACAGGAAGAGCTCGTCGACCGACGGGCGGTGGCCGCGCCGGGCCGGCGTGGCGGCGTCGAGGCGCAGCACGCCGCCGGCGCCCAGGCGCAGGTGGGCGCCGGCTGGAGCCAACCGGACGGCACCCTGGCGCGGCGACTCGGCGTCACGGGCCAGGCGCACGTCGAGCGGCAGCTCCTTGTTCAGCCAGTCGGCCATCGCCGCCTCGAAGCCGACGGCGATGTGCTGCACGACCAGGAAGCTCACCGGCGGCGCCGCCGGCACCTCCTCGAGCAGCTCGCGGAGCGCGGCCGGGCCGCCGGTCGAAGCGCCGATGGCCACCCAGCGCAGGCCGCCGCCCATGCCTCGGTCGGCACGGTCGGCACCCTCGGCGCGGCCGGCACGCCCGACACCAGCGGCACGCCCGGCACCCTCGGCGCGCCCGGCACCCGTGGCACGGTCGGCGCCCGCGGCACGGTCGGCGCCCGCGGCGCCGCCGGCTCCCCCAGCGCGGCCGGCGCCCGCACCGCCGCTGCCGGCGCCGCGGCCGCGGCTGCTGCCGCGCGGCGGCAGTCCGGGCGGCGCCAACGCCCGCGGGCGCGCCGCCGCCACCACCCGCACCGCCTGCGGCAGGCTCTCGGCCAGGACCTCCCAGCTGCCGGTGTCCTCGGGCTTCGGCAGCACCTCGATGGCGCCGCGGCGGATCGCCTCGAAGGCGGTCTGCATCTGGTTGCGGTTGGCACGAGAGGAGAGCACCAGGATCGGCGTCGGGCGCAGCGTCATGATGCGCTCGATCGCGCCGTAGCCGTCCATCACCGGCATCTGCAGGTCCATCACCACCACCTGCGGCAGGTGATCGAGCACCGCCTGCACCGCCTGCGCGCCGTCGGCGGCCTCCGCCACCACCGAGATGTCGCCGGT
>DATKFK010000085.1:0-13391 GCA_035544375.1 Thermoanaerobaculia bacterium | reverse complement strand
CCTCGGTTTGATCGGCGGGCGCTTCCAGGTGGCGGTCGCCGCGCTGGAGGCGGGTGCAACCCCGGCGGGCGTGCCCCTCAGCGATTCCGGCGGTTACTTCACATTCTTCGACCCGAGCAACATCGAGCTCACCTTCAAGGTCATCGACGGCAGGGCGGTCAACGGCCACTACTGGGTCTTCGTCGCCAGCATGACCGACACGCCGCTCACCATCACCGTCACGGACACCCAGGCGGCGGGCTGTGGCGGCGGGCACTCGTGCCCGACGCGCACCTACACCAACCCGCCGCACACCAATCAGAACTTCATCGACGTCGTTGCTTTCTGAACGATGGATCCTTGAACAAACTTGTCGCGAGAGCATATTCCAGAGGTCAGGAGCACCCGCGTCCGCTCCGGGGGCGCCCACGGTGGCTACAGGAGACGCCGGTAGCGCGCGGGTTGCCCTGATCAGCCTTCCGGATTCTTGGCGGCGGGCACGGCCGACGACGACGCAACGTCGCCCAGCGGCAGTTCCAGGGACCGCGTGCCGCGCAGGATGGTGTGGGCGACCGGGATCTCCTCGCCGCCGGCGGCGCCCAGCTCACGGAAACGCCGGGCTTGCGGCAGGACCCGGCCTTCGAGCGACCCCACGACCTGGTTGTAGGCTTCGACGCTCCGGTCCAGGCCGCGGCGCAGCGCCTCGAGGTGGTTGGCGAAGACTCGCAGGCGGTCGTGCAGCTCCCGGCCGAGCTCGCTGATCTCCCTGGCCTTCTCGGCGATCCGCTCCTGGCGCCAGCCGTAGTGGACGGCACGCAAAAGCGCGATGAGCGTGGTCGGGGTGGCGACGATCACGTTGTGCTCGACGCCGAACTCGATCAGCCGCGGGTCCTGCTCCAAGGCGGCGCTGAAGAACACCTCTCCCGGCAAGAAGAGGACCACGAACTCGGGAGCGCCGTCGAGCTGGCTCCAGTAGCTCTTCTCGCTGAGCTTCAGCAGGTGGCTGCGGATCTGGCCGGCATGGGCCGCGTACTTGGCACGCCGCTGGTCTTCGTCGGCGAGGTCGATGGCTTCCAGGTACGCCTCGAGCGGCGCCTTGGCGTCGACCACCACCTGCTTGCCGTTCGGCAGCCGCACCACCATGTCGGGACGCAGCCGGCCTTCGTCGGTGACGATCTCGGACTGCATGACGAAATCGCAATGGTCGAGCATGCCCGCCATCTCCACCACCCGCCGCAGCTGGATCTCCCCCCAGCGGCCGCGCGCCGCCGGAGTGCGCAGCGCGTTGACCAGCCGGCTGGTCTCGCGCTCGAGCTTGGACTCGCTCTCCCGCATGCTGCGCAGCTGCTCGGTCAAGCTCGAATAGGAAGCGGCCCGCTCTTTCTCGATCTCGAGCAGCTTCTGGTCGACCTTGCCGATCGATTCCCCGAGCGGCCGCACCATCTCACCGATCGCCAGCTGGCGCAGATCGAGGTCCTGCCGGGCGCCCCGCTGGAAGCTCTCGAGGGTCGTCTTGGCGAGGTCGAGGAAGGACTGGTTGTTGCGCTGCAGGGCCTCGGCCGACAGGGCGCGAAAGGCGTCGCCGAGCCGGCCTTGCGCGTCTTCGAGCAAGCTCACCTTATCGGCGCTCTGCTGGCGCTCCGCGGCCATGGCGACCGTCAGCTCCGCCACCCGGGTGCCGAGATCCGCTGCCTGCCGCCGGCGCTCCTCGAGCTCGCGGTCGCGCGCCGCCAGCTGCCGTTCGAGCTCCTCGAGGCGTGCCGCGCGGCCGCGCAGCCGCTCCTCGAGCATGGCGCGCCCCGAACGGCCGCGCAGATCGGCGAACAGCCAGGCGACGACCGCCCCGAGGACGCAGGCGAGGCCGGCGATGAGGACGGGGTTGCTCACTCGGCGCCGGCTGCCGCAGTGCGCTTTCGCGGGGCACCGACGAGGTGACGGGCGATCACCAGCCGCTGCATCTCGCTGGTGCCCTCGTAGATGGTCGTCACCCGCACGTCGCGGTACAGCCGCGAAATCTCGTAGTCGGCGTGAAAGCCGTTGCCGCCGTGGATCTGCAGGCTCTCCTGGCACGCGCGGTTGGCGGCCTCGGAGGCGAACACCTTGGCCTCGGCGGCCAGGCGCCCGGCTGCCGCGGCGGCCGGCCCCCCGCCGTCGATCGGTCCGCCGCCGGCGGCGTCATGAACGGCCTGGGCGGCGATGGCTGCCCGCCAGGTCAGCAGGCGCGCCGCCGCGAGCGTCGTGGCCATCTCGGCAATGCGGAAGCGGATCGCCTGGTGCTGGACGATCGGCACCCCGAACTGCACGCGCTCGCGGGCGTAGGCGATCGCCAGCTCGAGCGCCCGCTGGTGGATGCCGACCGCCTGGGCGCCGATGCCGACCCGCGAGTGATCGAGGGTCGCCAGCGCGATCTTGAACCCCTCGCCGGGAGCGCCGAGCACGTTGCCGGCGGGCACCCGGCAGTCGTTGAAGTAGATCGGCGCCGTGCGCGAGGCCCGCAGGCCGAGCTTCTCCTCCGGCTCGCCGACCGCGAAACCGGGCGCATCCGCCGGCACCACGAAAGCGGTCATGCCCCGCTTGCCCGCCTGGGGGTCGGTGCGCGCCACCACCACGTACCAGCGCGCGAAGCCGGCATTGCTGATCCACGCCTTCTCGCCCGTGAGCACCCAGGAGCCGCCATCGCGCCGCGCGCTGGTGCGCAGGCTGGCGGCGTCGCTGCCGGCGCCCGGCTCGGTCAGGCCGAACGCGCCGAGCGCACCGCCCGCCAGCTCCGGCAGCACCCGCCGCTTCAGCTCCTCGCTGCCGAAACGAGCGATCGGCCAGCAGCACACCGAGTTGCTGACGCTCATCGTCACCGCCGTCGCCGGGCAGACGCGAGCCAGCTCCTCGACGGCGAGGGCGTACGTCAGCACGTCGGCGCCGGCACCGCCGTACGCCTCCCCCACCAGCATCCCGAGCAATCCCAGCTCTCCCATCTCGGCGACGATCTCGGCCGGGAAGCGATGGTTGCGGTCGCGTTCCTGGACGCCGGGGCGGATGCGCTCCTCGGCAAAACGCCGTACCTGGTCGCGCAGCAGCTCCTGGTCCTCGCCGAGAGCGAAGCCGATGCCGGCTTCCTTGGCCCCGGGGGCGGCTGCTGGGGAGCCCTGCCGCCTGATGCCTGTGACGGGCGTGACCGGCGCGACCGGCCCGACCGGCGCGGCGGCCGTGGCCGGCGTGGCGGCCGTGGCTGGCGTGGCGGCGGCGGCTGGCGTGGCTGGCATGGCGTCTCCGGGCGGCATCTGCTTGGGGAGCGGCCCTTGCGGCTGCCGCTCAGGCCTTGTCGAGCACCCAGTCGGCGATCACCATCTTCTGGACCTCGCTGGTGCCCTCGTAGATCTCGGTGATGCGGGCGTCGCGGAAGTAACGCTCGACGTTGTACTCGCGCGAATAGCCGTAGCCGCCGTGGATCTGCAGCGCCTTGTTGGTGACGCGCTGCGCCATCTCGGAGGCATAGAGCTTGGCCTGGGCGGCCTCGAGCGTGTAGCGCCTGCCCTGGTCCTTGGCCCAGGCCGCCTTCCAGGTCAGCAGGCGCGCGGCGTCGAGCTCGGTCGCCATGTCGGCGAGGTAGAACTGGATCGCCTGGAAGTCGGCGAGATGCTGGCCGAACTGCTCCCGCTGCTGGGCATACGCCAGGGCGTCGTCGAGCGCCGCCTGGGCGATGCCGACCGCCTGCGCGGCAATGCCGATGCGGCCGCCGTCGAGCGTCGCCATGGCGATCTTGAAGCCCTCGCCTTCCTCGCCCAGGCGCTGGCCGGCCGGCACCCGCACGCTCTCGAAGACCAGCTCGGTCGTGCCCGAGGCGTTGACGCCGAGCTTCGTCTCGTGCACGCCGCGATGGAAGCCCGGCGAGTCGGTGCCGACGAGGAAAGCGGTGATGCCGCGATGCTTCCTTTCCGGGTCGACGGTGGCGAAGACCAGGGCGAGGTCGGCGTGGGTGCCGTTGGTGATGAACACCTTGTTGCCTTCCAGCACGTAGTCTTCGCCGTCGCGGCGCGCCAGGGTGCGCAAGCTCGCCGCGTCGCTGCCGGCGCCGGGCTCGGTCAGGGCGAAGCAGCCCAGCTTCCTGCCGGAGGCGAGCGGGGTCAGGAAGTCGCGCTTCTGCTCCTCGCTGCCGAACTTCAGGATCGGATCGCAGACCAGCGAGTTGTTGACCGACAGGATGACCCCGGAACTGGCGCAGACGCGGCTGATCTCCTCGATGACCAGGCTGTAGGAGAGGGTGTCCATGCCGCCGCCGCCGTAGCCTTCGGGAACCGCGACCCCCGCCAACCCCAGCTCACCCGCCTGGTTGAAGAAGGAGCGCGGGAACTCCCCCGTCCGGTCGATCTCCTTGGCGCGCGGCCGGACCACTTCGTCGGCGAAGCGCCGCACGTTGTCGCGCAGCAGCAACTGCTCTTCGGTGAGCTGGATCTCCATTCAGGTCCTCTTGGTGTCGATGGGAAACGCGAGCGCGGCGGCGGTCCTTCACCGGATCGTAACAACCGCCCTCCAGGGGGTCAAGCGAAGAGGGACAGCCGGGACAGCTGCGCTGGCAGGCAGCGGCCTCTTTGGTGCACAATACCGCCGCGATGACTGCCAACGAACTGCTGACTTACACCGAGGACGAGATCCGCAGCTTCCTGCCCAGCGGCTGGCGCCTTGCCGCCGCCGACGACCCGACCGGCGAGATGGTGCCCTTCGCCTTCGGCCACTGGGACGGGCGCAAAGGGACCTGGCGGATGCGGGTCATCGACAACGTCGATTTCGACTGGCCGCTGGTGGTCAAGGCAGCCGACGCCGCCAGGCTAGGCGCCAACGGCCGCCTCGAGGCTCTGCGGCAGGCCATGGACAAGCTGTACCGCGAACGGCTCGGATGAGGTCCCGCTAGGCGACCTGACCGAGCGGGATACGGAGCAACCCCGGCACGCACGCCGGCGCCACCACCACTGGACCCCGCCTACCGGCCCGTCGGCTTGGGGGCCGTCGTCTCGTTCCGGCGGCTGTTCGCCGCCGCCGTCCACGGCGGCACGATGCCGTTCATGCGCGCGTAGGCGATCGCCTGGCCCAGGTGCTCGTGGGCGTGGACCGCCGTTTCGATCAAGGCCAGGCGCACCGTGCCCGGATGGCCGAAGTAGCTGATCGACCTTTCGACGTCGCTGTCCGACATCGCCGCGATCGACTCGCGGACCTGCTCGAACGAGACCCGCATCGCCGCGATGGCGTTGCCCTTGTCGGCGCCCTGCTGCTCGATCTTCGCCAGGTCCACGCCAGGCGGCGCCTTCAGCCCCCACATGCCGCCGATCTCGTAGTTGCCGCCCGCCACGTGCAGGCAGACCTCGCCGAAGGAGCGCACGCCGGGCGCCGGGCGCCAGCCGAACTTCTCCGGCGGCACGACGCTCGCCAGCGCGACCAGCTTCTGCTCCGCGTCGTCGAGCTCCTGCTGGATCTCGCCGCGCAGGCCGGGCGGCCGCTTGACCTTGAGCGGGACGATGCCGGCAGGGCCCTGTGCCGGCTTGCCGCCTGGCGGGGCGGCGCCCTGACGGGCGGCGGCGGCGGCCGGCCAGCCGGCCACCGAGGCCGCCGCCGCCAAGGCCAGGACCGCGGTCACAAAGTGGAGCCTTCTCGTCACCATGTCGATCCTCCTCGCCGGCTCTGGAAGGCCGGCGCCGTCCGGGACACTGGTGGCCCGTCTCAAAAGCTCACTAGCGGCCAGGCCGCTGGTTCTCCGCCGCCGACCATGGCGGCACGACGCCGTTCATGCGCGCGTAGGCGATCGCCTGGCCCAGGTGCTCGTGGGCGTGGCTCGCGGTCCCCAGCACGATGTCCGCGACCTGTGCCTTCCTGCCGAAGAAGTCGACCGGCTTGCCCAGGTCGGCGTCCGGCAGGCTGTCGATCGCCTGGTGCAGGTGCTCGAACGACGCCTTGAGCGTCGCCACCACCTTCGCCTTGTCGCCGCCGTCCTTGTCGAAGCTGCGCGGGTCGACGCCCGCCGGGGGCTTGACGCCCCAGAAGGTCGGCAGGAAGTAGTTGGCGCTGGCCACGTGCATGTAGACCTCTCCCACCGAGCGCACGCCCTGGCCGGGGCGCCACGAGTACTTCTCGGCCGGCATGGCCTCCGCCAGCGCGAGCAGCTCGCGCTCGGGCGTGGCGATCTGGTGCCAGGCGAGGGTGCGCACCCCGGCAGCCTCGGCGGCTGCCGAGGACGACGACGCGGCTGGGCCCGCGGCCTTTTCCGGCGCGGCCGGCGCCGGCATCGCGTCATGGCTCGAATGCTTGGCGTCCGGCTGCGCGGCAGCCGGATGCAGCGCCGCCAGCCCGCACAGCAGCAGCGCGACCACGAATGAACAAACGAGGACTCTACGCATAAGGTCTCCCCTGAAGGTCATGGCGCGGCGGTTTCGAGAACCGCCGCGCGGTTCATGCTGCGGCATGATAGCGCGGAGCGGCGAGACGGCGCATACCCGGAAAGGCCGGCCGGACCTTCGGGCTACAATGCGGCAGGTCTGTCACACCTGAAGCGCGAGGATGATGGCATGCGGGATTCGACGACCGAGGTGCGCACCGCCCGTACCGCCCGCCTCGAGGCGCGGCCTTGACCCCGGCTTCCGCGGCGACCACGGCGACCGCGGCGATCTCGGCGACCTCATCGATCTCGGCGATCGCAGCCATGGCGCTGCTCGGCAGCACCGGCGTGCTGGCGGTGCTGGTCATCGCCATCAGCTTCCTGCGGCGCCGGTCCTTCCTGGTGCGCCAGCTGACCTTCCCGCTGATCGTGGCGGCGCTGGCGGCGACGCTGCTGGTCTTCGGCCGGCTGCGGCCCGGCTACGCGTGGCTGCCCGCCGCGCTCTCCTGGACGCTGCTGTTCCTCGGCCTGACCACCGTCCTTCGCCTGCTGGCGATGTTCCTGTTCGACGTCCACCTGCTGGGGCAGAGGGGGGTGCGCCTGCCGCCGCTGCTGCCGGCCGTGGCCATGGCGCTGGTCTACCTCGTCACCGCTCTGATCACCCTCAAGCTGGTGTTTCCGGGGTTCGACATCGGGCCGTTGCTGGCGACCAGTGCCGTCACCTCGCTGGTGCTCGGCCTCGCCCTGCAGCCGATCCTGGCCAACTTCTTCGCCGGCCTGGTGATCAGCCTCGAACGGCCGTTCCGCATCAACGACTGGATCCGGGTGGGCGACCATCAGGAAGGCAGGGTGGTGGCGATCACCTGGCGCACCACTCACCTGCGCACCCGCGACAACGACAACATCGTCATCCCCAACGCCAAGCTCGCCGACGAGCGGGTCCACAACTTCTACTACCCCCACCCGTTGCACCTCGAGCGCGTCCGCGTGCCGGTCCATTACAAGGAGCCGCCCTACCGCGTCCGCCGCGTCCTCGCCGACTGCGCCGCCGGCGTGCCGGGAACGCTCGACAAGCCGTCGCCGGACGTCTATGTCGTGGCGTTCGAGGACAGCGCCGTGGTCTACGAGCTGCGCATCTGGATCGACGACGTGGCCAACTCGCCGCGCATCGGCAGCGACCTGCGCTCACGCGTCTGGGAGGAGCTGCGCAAGGCGGGAATGAGCATCCCCTACCCGACCCGCACCCTGCACCTGGCGCCGAGGCACGCGTCGCGCGGGCCCAAGGCGCAGCGCCCCGGCGTGGCGGCCGCCGGCGCGGCGCGCGGCGGCGGGCCGGCGGCTGGGGCGCCCGGTGCCGGCGGCGCGAAGAGCCTGGCCAGCGATCCCGGCGCGGCGGCCGAGGCGGAGGCGGCGCCCCAGGCACCTCCTGCCGGGCTGGCGTTCCATCCGGCCGCCGCGGCGCCGGGGGCCCAGGAGGACGCCCCGGTCCCGGCCCGGCTGTACGTCCTCGAAGGCTCCGAGCGCGGCAGCTCGCTGGCGCTCTCCGGCTCGCCCGCCACCGTCGGACGCTCCCGCGGCTGCACCCTGGCGCTCACCGATCCCAACGCCAGCAAGGAGCACCTGCGGATCGCCTGGGAGAATGGCAGCTACGTGGTCACCGACCTGGGCAGCAGCTTCGGCACCCGCCTCAACGGCCAGGCGGTCAGCCGTGCGGCGCTCTCGCCGCTCGACCGCATCGCCGTCGGCGACACGGTTATGATCTTCGAGACCGATGACACCTGAGACGATCGGCCCGTACCGCATCCTCGAGACGCTCCGCGAGGGCGGCGTGTCGAGCGTCTACAAGGCCGTCGGCCCGAGCGGCGCCGCCGTGGCGCTGAAGGTCTTCTCGCTGCAGCTCCCCGTCCCCCCGGCCGTCATCCAGCTCTCCCATCCCAACATCCTGCAGGTGGTCGCGACCGGGCAGGAGGGCGACCGGGTCTTTCTCGCCACCGAGCTCTTCGCCGGGACCTCGCTCGAGCGCCTGCTCGAGGAGCGCCGCCTCACCATCCCGCAGTCGATCGGGGTGCTGCGCGCGGTCTGCCGCGGCCTGGTCTTCGCGCATGCGCGCGGCTTCGTGCATGGACACCTCTCGCCGCGCCACGTGCTGGTGTCTCCTGACGTCAGCGCGGTCAAGATCGCCGACTTCGGGCCCAGCGAGCTCGACGTCGCCGCCGAGCTCGACACCACCCTGCGCACCGGCGCTTACGCCCTGGGCTCGATGCACTACCTCGCTCCCGAGCAGATCGGGCGCCGCGGCGCGCCGCCCGACCCGCGCAGCGATATCTACGCGGCCGGGGCGATCTTCGTGGAGCTCCTGACCGGCCGGACGCCGGTCGGCAAGCTCGCGCTCCCAAGCCACGTCAACGCCGAGTTGCCGCCGCTCACCGACATCGTGGTCCTCAGGTGCCTGGAACGCGACCCCGAGCAGCGCTACCCGTCCGCCGCCGCCCTGCTCGCCGACCTCGACCGGCTCGAGGAAGCGATGCGCGTCCGCCTGCTGTCGCACCTGCGCGGCATCTCCCGGCTGCTCGGCCCGCCAGGCTCCACCCGCCGCACCGTGCTGCTGGCCGCGCTCGCCCTGCTGCTCGTGGCCCTGGCGGTCGCCGGCTATCTCGTCGCCGCCCGGTGACCCGGCGGGCGGCCGCCGTAGGGCCGCCGCGGCCGGCGCCTACCGCACCTTCACCCTGACGTCCACGGACATGCCCGGGCGCAGCGGGTACTTCTGATCCTGGCCGTGGTCGAGGCGGATGCGCACCGGCAGCCGCTGCACCACCTTGACGAAGTTGCCGGTGGCGTTCTCCGGCGGCAGCAGGCTGAAGCGGGCGCCGGTGGCGGCGGCGATGCTCTCGACGCGGCCGGGAAGATCGACGCCATAGCTGTCGACGTGGATCGTCGCCGGCTGGCCGGGGCGCACCAGGCGCAGCTGCGTCTCCTTGTAGTTGGCGGTGACCCACACGTCGTCGAGCTGGATGAGGGTCAGGAGCTCCTGGCCGGGCTGCACCCGCTGGCCCGACTCGACGTTCTTGCGGCCGACGACGCCCGACACCGGCGCCACGATGCGGGTGTAGGACAGGTTGAGCTTGGCGGTCTCGAGCTGCGCCTCGGCCTTTGCCAGGTCGGCGTTGGCCGAGCCGGAGCGCGCGCGCACCTCGGCGATCTGCTGCGGCGCGGTGCTCGCCTTGGCGAGGTTGGCCTGCTGTTGCGCGACGTTGGCGCGCGCCTGGGCGACCCGCGCCGTGGCCGCCGCCACCTCGGACCTGGCGGCATCGAGCGCACCCTGCGCGGTGCGTGCGTCGGTTGAGCGCTGGTCGTATTCGGAACGCGAGATCTCCTGCTTGGCGAGCAGGTTGGAGTAGCGTTGCCGGTCGGCCTCGGCCCTGGCGTAGTTGGCCTGCGCCTCGTCGACCCGCGCCTTGGCTGCCTCCAGGCTGGCGGACTCGGTGCTGACCGCCTGGCGCGCCTGCGCCACGGCCGCCTCCGCCACGTGCTGCTGGCCGATGGCATTGGCGCTCTGCACCGGCACGTCGGCGCTCGACGCGGCGGCGTTGGCGCGCAGCCGATCGACCTCCGCCTGGGCGGTGGCGGCGGCGGCCTTGAAGTCAGCCGGGTCGATCTCGACCAGCACCGTGCCGGCCGGCACGTCGTGGTTCTCCTCGACCTGCGGGTTCACCCAGGACACGGTGCCGTTGATCCGCGCGCTGATCGGGTGGATGTGGCCGTCCACCGCCGCGTCGTCGGTGTCCTCGTACTGGCGGGAGTGCAGCCAGTAGAGCACCCCGGCCAGCAACAGCACGGCAACCCCCACCACGGCGGCGACCCGGAAGCGGCGCGGCATGCCCTGGCGGCGGGCCGGCGGTTGCGGCTGCCCGCCCTGGGGCGCTGGCGATCCCTGGGGGCCCGGCGATCCCTGCCCCCCCGGCGCCCCGGAGGGCGACGGGCGCTCGGATGCCGGCTGCCGCTGCTCTTCCCGCCGGGCCGGCGGGCTCTGTTGCTCCACGACCTCTGCCTCTGCCTGTGCCATGGCTACTGTGCCCCTCCCGGAGCCTGTCCACTCAGAAACTGCTTGACCCCTTGCTCGACCTGGCCCATCGCGCGCAGCAGCGCGAGCTTGGTGAAGTTGTGCGAGAAGAGGCTGGCGATGTAGTTCTCGTGCGCTGCCGCGAGCTGCTGCTCGGCGAGCACGACCTCGACGTTGTTGGTGACGCCGTTGGCGAAGCGGTCCCGGGCCGCGGTCAGGGTCCGCTCGGCGAGGTCGACGTTGCTGCGCGCCACCTCGACCGAGGTCTCGGCGGCCCGCAGGTCGAGGAAGTTGCTGCGCACCTCGTAGTCGACGCGCCCCTTGAGGTCGGCCAGCTCGGCGCGGCGGCGCTCGAGCGTCGCCTCGGCCCGCGTCACCTCGGAACGGATGCGGCCGCCCTCGTAGATCGGCACCGACAACCCGGCAAACAGGGTATAGGTGCCGTCGGTGGCGCCGAGGTTCTTGCCCACCCGGCCGTAGTCGCCGGACACCGCAAGGCTGGGTAGCCGAGCCGCCTCGGCCGCCTGCTTGGCGAGCTCGGCCGCCTTGAGCTTGGCCTCGGCGCTCTTGAGGTCGCTCCGCGCCTCGTAGGCCGTCTTGAGCGCCTGCTCCTCGGCGAAACCCTGCCAGGGCACGTAGGGAACCGGCGTGGTGATGGCGAAGCGCTGGCCGGCCGGCAGGCCGACCAGGCGTCCCAGGGTCAGCTTGTCCTTCTCGAACGTCGCCTCGTAGACCGCCACCCGCTGCCGGTCGGTCTGGCGCTGCACCGTGGCGCGGAAGCCGTCGATGGACGGCGTGAGCCCGTTGCGCACCTGGTCCTGGGCCAGCTCGTCGAGCGATTGCGACGCCTTGAGCTGCGCCTGCGCGGTCTCGACGCGCGCCGCGCTCGCCACCACCTGGTAGTAGGCGGCGCCCACCACCACCATCACCAGGTCGCGGGCGTCGGCGAGCGACAGCTCGGCGGCATGGGCGGATTCCCGCGCCGAGCGGAAGTCGTACAGCGACTGCAGGTTGAGCAGCTGCTCGGTGAGCGTCACGCGCGCGTCCTGGTAGCTGAACGGGCCGATCACGTTGGGGATGCCCGGGAGCTTGAAGCCGAAGGTCACCAGGTCCACCTCGCCGGTCTGGTGGCGCACGCTGCCGGTGAGCTGGGGCAGCAGGTTGGACAGCGCCCGCTGCCGGTCCGCCTGCGCCAGCCGGCTGTCGAGGTCCCTGTCGATGACTCCCAGGTTGGCCCGCAGCCCTCGCTCGAGCGCGTCGGCGAGCGACAGCTGCAGCACCTCGGAGGTCGCCTCGCCGGTGGGCACGCTGCCCTGGTAGGCGCTGGGACCGGCGACGACCGCCGCCGGCGTCGGCGCCGGCGGCAGGGGTGTCGGGATGCTGGGCGCCGGCGTGCCGGCGCCGCCCCCGCCGGCGACGATGATCTGCGCCGCCGCCGGCCGCGCCCAGCTGACGGGCACAGTGGTCAGAGCGGCCAGGCAGAGCAGCCACGGCGCTCCCGGCATCAACCGCCGCCGCGCCGGCGCCGCCGACCGCCCGGCGCTCTTGCTCGAGCTTCCATTCATCACGGGTTTCGCTCCCTCCCCTCGACCGGCCACTGCGCTCTCAATCGACGTGGACGACTCCCTTGCCCGTCGCCACTTTCCTGATCAGCAAGGTCAACGGCAGCATCGCGAAGCAGGCGATCGCCACGAAGCGGAAGGCGTCGAGGTAGGCGAGCGCCGCCGCCTGCTGCGCGATGGTGCGGGCGACGATCGCGGTCGCCTGCCGTCCGGCATCGAAGGCCGAGGCGCCGCTCTGGACGAGCCGCTGGGTGAGGCCGGAAATCACCTGGTTGTAGGGGGTGCTGCCGGCCGCGGCGTGCGACACCAGCAGGTTGGTGTGCACCTGGCTCTGGCGCACCACGATGTTGGTGACCGTGGCGATGCCGAAGCTCGCTCCCAGGTTGCGCGCCAGGTTGAACAGCGCCGACGCGGCGTTGCTCTTCTCGGGCGGCAGGCGCGAGAACGCCACGGTCGAGATCGGCACGAACAGGAACGCGATGCCGATGCCCACCAGCATGCGGTAGTTGGTGATCGTCCAGTAATCGACCTGCAGGTTGATGTGCGAGGTCAGCCACAGCGCGCCGCCGGCGATGACCAGGCCGATGCTGATCAGCGTCCGCGCCCCCACCCGGTTGATCAACGCGCCGGTGATCGGCAAGATCAGCATCACCGCGACCCCGCCCGGCGACAGCACCTTGCCGCTCTCGGTCGCCGTGTAGCCCATCAGCGCCTGCAGGAACTGCGGCACCAGCACGGTGCTGCCGAAGAGCGCGAAGCCGAGACCGAAGATGAGCACGTTGGCGCTCGCGAAATTGGGCTCGCGGAAGAGACGCAGGTCGATGATCGGATTCCCCGCCCTGAGCTCCCACCACAGCACCCCGAGCAGCGCTCCGGCCGAGACCGCCGCCGACACCAGGATGAAGTTGGAGCCGAACCAGTCGTCCTCCTGTCCCTTGTCGAGCACCACCTGCAGGAAGCCCAGGCCGAGGGTGAGCAAGCCGATGCCGATGTAGTCGATGCGCAGCTTGCCGCGCAGCTGCTTGACCCGCTCGACCAGGTAGGACGGGTCCTTGATCAGCGCGCCGGTGAGCGCGAAGGACACGATGCCGACCGGCACGTTGATGTAGAAGATCCAGCGCCAGTTGAAGTTGTCGGTGATCCAGCCGCCCAGCGTCGGGCCGATGGCCGGGGCGAAGACCACCGCCATGGCGTAGACCGAAAAGCCCATGCCGCGCTTCTCCGGCGGGAAGGCGTCGGCGAGGATCGCCTGCGCGCTCGGTTGCAGGCCGCCGCCGCCCAGCCCCTGGAGGACGCGGAAGAAGATCAGCAGCGGCAGCGTCGGCGCCAGGCCGCACAGGAAGCTGCTGGCGGTGAACAGGACCACGCAGGTCATGTAGAAGCGCTTGCGGCCGAAGACGTTGGAGAACCATCCCGACAGCGGCAGCAC
>DATKFK010000084.1:0-2643 GCA_035544375.1 Thermoanaerobaculia bacterium | reverse complement strand
TCCGCAGCAGCAGGTCCACCCCTTTGGCGGCGGCCTCCGCCTGCGGACCCTCGGCGAGGGGATAGCGTTCGCCGATGTTGCGCGGCTGCTCCGGCAGGGACACGAGGTCCTCGGCAGTCATGCCGGCGCCCGCCCCCGCCGCTCCCTGCGTTCCCGCCTCGCCATACCGGCGCTCCCGCGGATAGGCGCCCGAGGGCCGCCGCGGCCGGCCGCGATGCTCGCCCTGGCCTCCCCGCCTCGCGTGGGGCGCAGCCACGTTGCCCGCCTGCGCCGCCGGGCCGCCGTGGCCAGCCGCATGACGGGCTTCCGGCGGCCGCCGCCGCGCTCCGTCCCCCGCACCCGGCTGCCGCTCCGCGGTGCCAGCCGCGGCCGCCGTGGACCGCGCGGGCGGCCCGGCAGGCAGGCTCCGCGCCGGCGACACCGCCGCCCGCTCGCCGGCGGGCGCCGGCGGCGGCGCGCCAGGCTCGCGTCGCGGCGCCGCGGGGTCGACCTCGATGACCACCTTGCGGCGCACCTTCGTGAACCCGTGGCGCTTCTCGATCGGGTGATACGCGATCTCCTCCGGCTGCAGGTGGTAGTGGTTGGCCGCCTGCACCAGGGCTTGCTGCAGTGTGTCTCCCGAGAAGAACCGTCTCTTCGACTCGTTCATGTCAGCTTCTGCTCCGCCTCCCGAGATCATTGCGCTCATTTGGAGCCTTCCAGCTTCCAGAAGCGGTTGTAAACCGCTTGCTGGACGATGGTCAAGACGTTGTTGGTGAGCCAGTACAGCACCAGGCCGCTGGGCGCCGACAGGAAGAAGATCAGCATGAACAGCGGCATGAGCAGGAAGAGCCGCCGCTGCGCGGGATCGCCGGACTGGGGCGCGAACTTGACCTGCAAGAACTGCGTCGCGCCCATGATCAGCGGCAGGATCAGGTGCGGGTCCGCCGCCGAAAGGTCGTGGATCCACCAGACCCACGGCGCGTGCCGCAGCTCGACCGAAGTGCTGAGCAGGCGGTAGAAGGCGTAGAGGATCGGCATCTGCACCAGCAGCGGCAAGCACCCGCCGGCCGGGTTGACACCCTCCGACTTGTACAGCGCCATCACCTCTTCGTTCATCTTGCGCTGCATCTCGAGGTTCGGCCGGCCCTGCTTGTCCTTGAGCTTCGGCCGGAAGCGGTCGCGGATCGCCTGCATCCTCGGGTTCAGGACCTGCATCTTGCGCATCGACATCGTGCTGTGATGGGTGAGCGGCAGCAGCAGCACCTTGATCAGCACCGTCATCAGGATGATGGCCCAGCCGTAGTTCGGCACCACGTGGTCGTAGATCCAGTGCAGGCCAGCCAGCAGGGGCCGCACCACCGGCGTGAGCCATCCCAGGCTCACGGTTTCCTCGAGGCCGTAAGGCAGCGCCTTGAGCCGCTCGTAGCTCTTCGGCCCCAGGTAGCACTCGAGCGACAGCCGGCCGGCGGCGGGATCCAAGAGCAGGGCGAACTCGCGGCTGAGGTCCTTCTGCTCGCTGGTCATCGCATCCTTGGGGGGCGCCGGCGCGAAGCGTGCGCCGTCGGGCTGGGGCTCGACCAGCATCGGCTCCAAGACCGCCCGCGCCAGGGTGCCTCCCTGCGGCACCGCGACCGTGGCGAAGAAGGTGTCCTCCAAACCCGCCCACCGGAGCACGCGTCCCGGATAGCTCACGACATCGCTGTCGCTCTTCGGGCTCAACACCTTGACGTCTTCGCCGGCCCTGACCACCGCGCCGCGCAGCCCATAGCGGTTGTCGAGCTCCGCCGCCGTTGGATTGCCGATCCCGGGGCCGAGCAGCAGCGACCAGCTCCCCGCGGCTCTCACCTCGACCGTGAGCAGGCCGCGCTCGTCGAAGCGGAAGGTCTTTTCGACGCTGGCGGCGGGCCCGCGGTAGCGGAAGGTCGCCGACTTGCCGTCCGGACCACGCTCGACGGCGAACAGGTCGTCGTCCACGGGCAGCGGCCGCACCTGCCTGTCGACCAGGGCGAATGGATACGGGCCGCGGCTCCGCTTGCGCACCAGCTCGACACTGCCGGTGCCCGGTAGCTCGACCTGCATGGACAGCAGCTGAGCCCCGCGGTTGGTGACCACCGCATGCGACTGGAAGCCGTTCAAGACCACCCGCTCTTCCCGCTCCGCGGCGATGGGCGGTCCGCTCTCGACCGGCAAGACCGCCGGCCCGGCACTGCCGGCAGGCGCCGGCTCGCCGGCGGGTCCGCCTGCCGCCGGTCCACCCGCGGCAGGTCCTCCGGAACCAGGTCCACCGGAGCCAGGTCCGCCGGCGGCGGCAGGTCCTGCCGGCGTCTCGCCGGACCCGGCCTCCGTCCCCGGGCGTGCGGCGGCGGGCTGCCGGTGCACCTGCGGCGGCGGGAATAGGTACTGCCAGGTCGCCATCACCGCGACCGACAGCACGATGAACAGGATCACGCGGCGGCTATCCACGGCTCATTGAATCCTTCTCGGACAGGCTGGCGGTCATGGAAGATCGATACCCCCGGGGTGCAGCGGGTGACATCGGCACAGCCTCCCGACGCCGAGCGCGGAACCGCGCCAGAAGCCATGCTTCAGGAGGGCGAGCCGGGCGTACTCCGAGCAGGTCGGCGAAAAGCGGCAGGACCTGGGCAGCAGCGGCGAGAGCCA
>DATKFK010000083.1:0-7600 GCA_035544375.1 Thermoanaerobaculia bacterium | reverse complement strand
CGCGGTCAAGGTGGCGAAGCGCTGGCCGCTCGCCGGCTGCGACGAGCCCTCCGGGCTGTCGATCGACGCCGCGCATCAGCGCCTGCTCGTCGGTTGCGGCAACCAGGTGGCGCCGATCGTCGACACCACCTCCGGGCGGATGGTGGCGCAGCTGCCGATCGGCAAGGGCGTCGACGCCACCGGCTTCGACCCGGGTCCGGCGCTCGGCTACGCTTCCTGCGGCGACGGTACGCTGACGGTCATGCGTGAAGAGACGCCGGACAAGTGGACGGTGGTCACCAAGGCGGCCACCCGGCAGGGCGCCCGTACGATGGCCGTGGACGAGAAGACCCACGAGGTCTACCTGGCGACCGCCGAGTTCGGGCCGCGCCCCGCGCCGACCGCCGCGGAGCCGCATCCTCGCCCCCCGATGGTCCCGGGCAGCTTCGTGATCCTGGTCGTCGGGCCCTGAGGCGCCGCGGCTTCGCGACCCGCGGCGGCCCACTGCCGCCGCGGGCCGGGTACAATGGCGGCAATCGATCCGGGTTTCGGGGAGGATGCCGCCCTATGAGGCGACCGTGGCGATCATGGCGATCATCGCGACCGTGGCGACCATGGGCCGCGAGGAGCGCGGGATGCCGGCTTGCCGCCGCCGTCCTGCTCGTCCTTGCCGCCGCGGGCTCGGGACCCGCGGGCCCCGGCACCGTGTCGGCGGCCCCCGCTCCGGCCGCCCAGGGCGCGGCGGGCCGTGGTGCCGCTGCCTCCGCGGCGCCGTCGCGCTTCGCTCCCGTGCCTGGACCGTATGCCGTCGAGGACATGAACCTCGACTGGTTCGATCCGGATCGGAACCGCGCGGTGCCGGTGCGGATCTACTTCCCGCGGCACGACCCCGGACCCTTCCCGGTGGTGGTCTTCTCGAGCGGCCTCGGCGCCGGCCGCGCCAGCCTCGAGTTCCTCGGCCGCCATCTGGCGAGCCGCGGGTTCATCTCGGTCCACGTCCAGCACCCGGGCACCGACCCGCAGACCTTCAAGACCGGCGGGCGTGAAGCCCTGACCAAGGCGGCGCGCGATCCCAAGACCGCTCTCACCCGCCTGCTCGACCTGGTGTTCGCGCTCGACCAGGTGGGCGCTCTGGCCGCCACCTCGCCGGTGCTGCATGGACGCGTCGACCTCAAGGCGGTGGCGGTCGGCGGCAGCAACATGGGCGCCTGGACGGCGCTCTCCGCCGCCGGCCTGGCGTTCGCCGGCAAGGACGGCGAGGAGAGCTCGCTGCCCGATCCGCGAGTCAAGGCGGCGCTGCTGTTCGGCCCACCGCCGGTTCAGGGGGCGCAGGTCGGCAGGTTGCGCTTCGAGCACGTGAAGGTGCCCTGCCTGCACTTCATCGATGCGTCGGGGAGAGGTAAGGACGGCGGGGAGAGCGATCAACAGATGGCGGCAAGGCGCGTGGCCTTCGAGCGGATCGCCGGCGTGGACCAGGTGCTGGTGACGGTGACCGCGGCACCCGACGCGGCTGGCGGCGCGCCCGGTGATCCAGGCGGCCGTGCGGCGCTACAGGGCCCGCTCGAGGCCATCGCGGCGGCTTTCCTGGAGGCCAACCTGCGCCACGACGCGGCGGCCAGGCAATGGCTCACCGGCGGCGGTCTTGCCGCCTGGCTTGGCGATCGGTTCCGCGTCGAGGTCCGCGGCAAGTGAGGATGGCCGGCTGGCGGCGGAGGTGGAAGTGCTCGGATCTGCCGGCAACCTGGAACCGGGACGAACCGAGGTAGGATTGCCGCGGATATGATCGACCTGGCAGCGCTCACCGACGGCGACTTCGCTCCCCATTTCGGCAGCCGCTACCGGCTGCAGCTTGCCGGCGCCCCCGAGCCGCTGGACCTGGAGCTCGTCGAGATCACCCCCGGCGGGCAGGCGCCGCGGCGAAACCGGCGCACCTTCTCGCTGGTCTTCCGCGGGCCGCGCCGTCCCTGGCTGCCGCAGGGGGTCTACCGGCTCGACCACGAAGCGATGGGCGCGCTCGAGCTCTTCCTGGTGCCGATCGGTCCCGACCCGCAGGGACCGCTCTACCAGGCTGTCTTCACCTGATCGTGGCGCTCCCGGGCAGCGGGCGACCTCCGGGGCCGTCGCCTCAGCCGCCGGGCTGGGCGCCTGAGGCATCGCCCGGGCCGGCGGTCCACTCCATCAAGAAATAGATGCCGTCTTCGCCGGTGCGGCGAAAGCCCAGGCGCTCGTAGAGCCGCAGCGCCGGGTTCATGCGCTCGACGTGGATGCGCACCGCCTTGCCTGCCGCCGCCGCCTCGGCCAGGATGCCGCGCAGCAGGGCGCCCCCGACTCCCGCGCCGCGATGCTCGGGCAGCAGCGCGATGTCGATGATGCGCACCTCGTCGCTGCGCCGGTCGACGTACAGGCGCCCGGCCGGGGTGCCGCCGACCAGGAGCACCAGGAAGGCGGCATCGGGGTAGTTCGCGGCGTAGTCCGCCGACTGCGCCCGGAACTGCATGCGCAGGAAGCCTTCCTTCTGCGCCGCCGTCCAGGGGACCGGCGCCAGCTCCTCGAACCGCGTGCTGGCGTAGATGCGGTAGAGCAGCTCCTCGTCGCCGGGAGCGACGGCGCGGGAGGTGACCGCGGATGGCATCGGCGGCTGCTCCGGGCCTGGCGCCGGCGGCTCGCCGCTCATGGCGCCGCGGTCCGCAGGGCGTGCAGCAGCTCGAGGAAAGCGGCGCGCGCCCCGGCCACCGTGGCGTCGGGGCCGATCGCCTTGACGAACCAGGGGCCGCCCGGCCCCTCCACGACGGCACCCAGCAGGCGCTGGCCGGGCCTGGCCGAGGCCGGACCCATGCCGACGGTGCTCGCCTTCATGGTTCCCGCGACGTCGACCCAGCTGACCTCGAGCCCATGCGCCGAGAAGGAGCCGCGCTTGGGCGGCGCCGCCGGCCGGTCGATCTGCTCGATCCAGCGCGCGATGTTGGCCTCCGCCGTGCCGCCGCCGCCGGCGCCGAAGTAGAAGATGGCGAACTCGCCGCTCCCCGCCGGCCCCGGGATCCTGGCCTGCGCCAGGCGCATGGCGCTGCCGGGCTGCTCGCCGACCCACGCCGCGGGCAGCGCGAAGACCAGCTTCGCCGGCGCCGCCTGGCCCGCGTCCCGCGCCGGTGCGCCCGTGACCGCCGGAGCGTGGGCCGGCGGCACCGTCACCTGGTGGGCCGCCGCGCCCGCCACCGCCCCAGTTGCCGCCATCGCCGCCAGCGCCGCCGTCGCCGAGACGGCAGCCGAGATCGAGATCCATCGCATCGGTACGTCCTCCTGGGAGAGCACCGGCACTGCCGGCGGCGATACTAGCAGGCTGCTGAAAAAGCCCGTGCGTCGCGTTGCGAGCGCCGCGGGGCCGGATGCCAGGCGCCGCGACGCAGGCGATGCGCCGACATCGTCGAGGAGCGGCAACGCCGCAGACGGCCCCGCGCCGCCGCAACCCGCAGGGCGAAGCGCGGCGTGCGGGATTTTTCAGCAGCCTGCTAGCAGCCAGGGCAGCCGGTGGGGCTAGGGGAGGGCAAGGGCGCGCGCCGGCGGCGCAAAGGCTGTTCCGTCCTGGGGCGCGCTGGTGGATAATGCCGTCGTCCCCGTCCGCCGCCGCCGGCGACCGACCTGACGATGCCCGTTCAGCCGGAGCCCCCGCTCGCCGATCCTCCCGGCGCCGCTCGGGCCGCTCGGGATGCTCGCCTGCGCCAGCCCGCCGCACCATCCCCACACCCCTGGCAGTTGCAGGCGGCCGGCGTGCTGCTCTTCCTGATCATTCCGCTGGTGCTCTACCTGTTCGTGCGCCATCCCGCCCCTGTCGGCGCGAGCCTCGCGCTGGGCATGGCGCTGATGGCCGGGCACCGTTTCCTCGCCCGACCCTACATGGCCTGGGTCGTTCCTCACAAATGCCTGTGGTGCAACCGCATCCTGCCGCCGGCGCCCGGCGCGTCCTCGCCGGCGCTGGACCTGGCGACCGGCGGACAGCGGGTCCCTGCCCGCTGCTGCACGGCTCATCACGCCCCGGCCGCCCGCTTCTTTCGCTGGCTGTACCTGGCGCGGCTGCCGCTGCGCCTCGGCATCTTCGTGCCCCTGCTGCTGCTCCTCGCCGCCCTCGCCGCCGCGACCGCCGGCCATGCGCAGCGGCTCGCGCCGGCGACGGCTCTCTTCCAGCTGCTGGTCGGAATCACCGTCAGCGTCGCCGCCTGGGGCTACCTGCTGGTACGCCCGCCCGCCGGCGATGCCGCGATCCCCGTGCCCTTCCCCGCCCACAACTTCTTCCTTCTTGGCGTGCGGCTGCTGCTGTGGATCTTCCGCCTGGTGGGAGCGTGGTGGATCTACGTCGGATCGAGTTATTTCCTGCGATAGCTCACGTCGAGAATCATCGCGGCCGCACCGATTTTTTCAGCCGGTAGCGGATCTGGTGCCGGCTCAACCCCAGCAGACGGGCGGCGCGGCTGCGGTTGCCGCCGCTGCGCTGCAGCGCCTGGTGCAGCAGGTCGTGCTCGAGCTTGGGGAGGTCGAGGCCCTCGGCGGGCAGCTCGACCTGGGGGGGCTGAGCGCCGGGGGGCTGGGCGCCGCGCGTCAACTGCGGCAGGTCGGTCTCGGTGAGCTGGTCGCCCTCGCTGAGCAGCATGGCGCGCTCGATGACGTTCTTGAGCTCGCGGATGTTGCCGGGCCAGTTGTGGGCGCCGAGCCGCGCGACGGCGCCGCGGGTGAGGCCGCGCACGCGCTTGCGGAAGGCTTCGTTGTACGTTTCCATGAAGAACGCGGCGAGCTGCGGTATGTCCGCCAGGCGCTCGCGCAAGGGCGGCACCCGCACCGGCAGCACGCGCAGGCGGTAATAGAGATCTTCGCGCAGCAGCCCATCCCTGACCGCGCGCTCGAGGTTGCGATTGGTGGCGGCGATCACCCGCACGTCGACGCGGATGTCGACCGCGCCGCCGATCCGCTTGAAGGCGCGCTCTTCGAGGAAGCGCAACAGCTTGACCTGGAGGGAAGTGGTGATCTCGCCGATCTCGTCGAGAAAGACGGTGCCGCCGTCGGCGACCTCGATCAGCCCCTTGCGCTGGCGCTTGGCGTCGGTGAAGGCGCCGCGTTCGGAGCCGAAGAGCTCGCTTTCGAGCAAGGTCTCCGGCAGCGCGCCGCAGGTGATGTTTTGGAAAGGGCGCGCGCGGCGATCGCTGTAGGCGTGGATCTCCTCTGCCAGCAAGCCCTTGCCGGTCCCGCTCTCGCCGCAGAGCAACACCGTAGAAGCGGGGCTCGCCGCGATCTTCGCGAGCAGAGACTTGACGGCCTGAATGGCCGGGGAGTCACCGATGATCCGGTTGAACGTCAGCGCTGGTCCTGCACTCCATGAAACGACCCGCACGGCGCAACGAGGCTTCGTGGTGGGTCAACCAGCTTCAGTATATCATCGGGTCACGGAGTCGAAACTGCATTGGACGTGATGAGCCCCGTCGCGGGGCGTGCCGGCATTGACGAGCGCTTACAGTTTGCGTCGGTGCTGGTTGCGATCGGCGACCTCGGCGCCGGCGAGGCGAGCCTGCTGCGGCTGCTCGCGGACCAGCCGCAGGACCGCGAAGCGCTGAGCCTGCTGGCGAAGATCAAGCACATCCGGGGAGAGCTGTCGGCGGCTTTCGCCTGCTGGGCGCAGATCCATGCGCTCGCCGCCGAGGGCCAGGGGGCTCACATGCGCCTCGCGAGCATGCTGGGGCTGGCGCAAGACCCCGAGCGCGGAGCCGGGGAGTTCCTGGCTCTCGGCCAGAACCAGCTGTGGCGCAAGCCGGCGGCGCTGCTCGAGCTGGAAGGCGCATTCCGTCTCTTCGTGGCGTTGCGGCCCGACGAGGCCCGCGCGGCGTGCGCCCGCCTGGCGCAGAAGAGCCGCGAGCAGGACCGTGACCTCTACAAGCTCGCGGCCCTGGCCGAAGCCTGGATCGCCGAGCTCGCCGGCGACCCCGCGCACGCGGCGGAAGCGCTCGAGCAGCTGGGCAAGGAGCGCGGCTTCGCCGGCGACACCGATCGCGCTCTCGCTCTCCTCCGCGTCTACGAGCTGCTGGGCCGCCCGGAGGACCTCGAAAAAGCGATCCACGTCTGCGAGTACCTGCTGCGGACGCTGCGCGGCTTCGAGCGGGTGAGCGCGCTCGGCCGGCTGGCGGCGCTGTGCCGCGCGGTTGGCAGGCAGGCCGATGCGGCGGAGTACGACCAGCAATTCCTGCTCGGCTTTCAGGCGGTGATGCACCGTCCGACCCTCGCCGACGCCCTGGCGGCGGCGACCCGGCACTATCTCCCGCTGCCGCGCCTCGCGGCGGCGAGCTTCGTCGCCGGCGCCGAGCCGGACCCGGCCGAGCTTCCGGCCGAGGTCCAACCTCGCTTCCGGGCGCTCCGCCTGGCGCTGGCCGGGGAGCGCGCCGCGGCGCGCGCTCTGTTCGAGCGGGGCGGCGAGGCGCTGGATCGCAAGTACCTGGCCGACCTCGCCCTGCTCGAGGGGCGGCAGGAGCAGGCCGTCCGCTTGTTCCTCGACACGCTCGCCGAGGACCCCGGCGATCCGCGGGTGATCGGCTGGCTGCTGGACCATGGCGAGGGCGGCACGGGAGGCGACGGTGCGGCAGGCGCCGCGAAAAACGGCGCCGCGGCGATCCGCCGGCATTTCACGGCGCCCGAGCGGGCGCACCAGGCTGCCGCCGTCCTCGAGGCGCAGATCCGGGAATCGCCGCGGCGCCCGGCGGCCTGGCGGCAGCTGGCGGCGCTCCATCGGCTGCGCGGCGACGCGGCCGAGGCCCGTCGATGCGCCGAGCGGGCGGCGGCGCTGGCGACGGCCGCGGCACGGCGGGAGAGCGCGGTGGGGCGGGTGCTTTCGGCGGCGGTCTATCACTTCGCGGGCCGCGCCAAGGGGCTCATCCACGAGGTCTGGGCGGCGCGCAAGCCGGTGGCGCCGGGCCAGGGCGGCTTCCTCGACGAGATCCTCGGCAACCTGACCTCCGAGCTGACGCAGGCGGTGCGCAACACGTTCCTGGCGGTGCGCGAGTACGCGCGGGCCAACCTGCCGCACCTGACCGGCGACATCCTTGATTTCAACTACAGCTTCAAGGTGACCAAGGAGGACGAGCCCTCGGGCGGACTGTCCGCGGGCCTGCCGACGGCGCTGGCCTTTCTTTCCGTGTTCCTCGACCGGCCGGTGCCGCAGGACGTGGCGTCGAGCGGCATGCTGGTCACCGATGCGCACGACGTGCTGGTGGTGCGCCCGGTGGGGGAGGCGGAATGGAAGGTGCGCGGCGCCTACAACCGCAACCTGCGGCTGGTGATCCTGCCGGAGGGCAACCGCGGCGACCTCGAACGCAGCGTCCAGGTGCCGCGCCCGATCAGCGCCCAGCTGGTGCGTTTCGTGCCCGACCTGGACAGCGCGGTGGGGCTGGTCTTCCCGGGAGCTGAATAGACGCCTCCGGGGGCACCCCTCCGGCCGGTCCACGAACAACGGGCTCCCGGATGGCGACGCCAAGGGGCCTCCGGGGGCACCCCTCCGGCCGGTCCACGAACAACGGGCTCCCGGATGGCGACGCCAAGGCTCGGTGAGGCGCGGTGCCTAGATCGACGTATCTTGCCTCGCCTTTTGAGT
>DATKFK010000082.1:0-9747 GCA_035544375.1 Thermoanaerobaculia bacterium | reverse complement strand
GACGGGAGCCCTCCCGTCATCGCGGCCGGCGGCGCTCGCGGCTCGAATCCTCGGAAATAGCAAGTTGCAAGCCATGCCGGCCGCGCGGCGGCGGCCGCCGGCCGGCGCGCCGTCCGCATATGTCGCGTTATGTCGGACGTCAAGCCCACAGATATGTCCGTCATAACCTCTGGCGGGCGTCGCGGAGGCGTGGACGGCGGAGGCCCGGCGCGGCCGCGGCTGGCACGGGGAGTGCTATCGACGGTCCCGTCACCCGTGCAACGTACGCCCCGCACGCCGACGAACGGCGGGCGATTCACCAGGAGGCAAGGCCATGGCCAGTCCGAATCCGATCAAGTTCGTGAACGTGAAGGTCGACGTCGCCGCCACCCCGCCTGCCGTGACGTACTCCGGTGATTGCGACGCGAACGGCAAGGTGGCGGTCCTCATCGGCATCTCGACCGATATCTGGTTGATGCTGTGGACCATCGACTCCGGCGGCAACCCGCCGCCGGCGGCAGCGACGTTGAAGGATCTCGCCTGGACGCAGGGCCAGCCGAGCTGGCTTGCCAGCCTGGGCCGCCCCTCGCTCCCGGCGGGCCAGAACAACCCGGCATGGGTCCTCACGTCGTCCGGCAATACCGCCGGCCAGGAGGTCTCGTACCAGCTCGACCTCGAGTACCAGGGCGCGCCGATCATTGCCGATCCGACGATCATCAACGTCGACGGGTCGAACCTGATGCCGGAAGGCCGGCCTGCCCCCAAGAAAGGTCCGGGGAGCTCGCCGGCAGCTCAACGGCCCGCGGCGGCAGCGGTCGGGCTCTCCAACCCGGCGAGCTCGCCGGCGGCGAGCAGGCGGCGGAACTCCGGGTCGCCGCGGAGGCGATCGAACCAGGGCAGGCTGAACCACCGCGCCTCGTAGTGCCCCGCGAGGGCGACCTTGGCGTTGACCAGGGCGGAGACCTCGTCGCCGACAAGCGCGTAGACAAGGGCAACCTCGTAGGCGGCTTCGCGGTTGCCTTTCGCCAGCGCCAGGGCGCTCTGCGCGTCCTCGACCGCGCGTGCCCGCTCGCCGAGGTGGGCGAGGGCCTGGGCGCGGACGGAGACGAGCTGCGCGTCGCCGGCGGCGGCAGGGTCGCGCGTCGTCAGCTGCACCACCGTGCGGTAGCCGGCCGCGGCCTCCTCGCGGCGGCCTTGCAGGAGGACGACGTCCGCCAGGTTGAGCGCGGCAAGGGGATTGGCCGGTTGCAGCCGGACGGCCCGCCCGAAGCACTCCTCGGCCGGGCCGAAGCGGCGCAACAGCAGATAGGCGGTGCCGAGGTTGCTGAGCTCGCCGTACTGCGGGGTGCGCCGCACCAGGCCCGAGTAGAGAGCCGCGGCGCGCTCGGCGCTGCCGCCGGCCAGCTCGAGCTGGGCGAGCAGCGACTGCGCCTCGTAGTAGTCGGGGAAGAGCACCAGCAGCTGATCGAGGTGGCGGCGGGCGGCGGCGAGCTCGCCCAACCGTTGCTCCATGTTGGCCTGCTCGAAGAGGCAGCGCCGCGAGGGCCGCCGCTGCGCCGCCGCACGCATCCGCGCGAGGGCTTCGTCGCGGTTGCCGAACCTTTCGAGCAGCAGCCCCCAGTCCATCTCGACCTCCGGATCGCCGGGCTTCAGGCGCTCGAGCTGCCGCAGCGCCGCCTCGGCGTCTCCCAGCTCATTGACGCGCAGAGCCACGTCGAACAAGCCGATCAACGGCCGCGGGTCGGCCGGAGCGAGGGCTTGCGCCCGGCGCAGCACCGTCTCGGCCGCCTCGAGGTCGGCGCGGTCGCGGCCGGCCTTGAAGCGCTGCCGCAACAGGACCGCTTCGAGATAGAGCGCCTCGAGGAAACGCGGTGCGCGCTGTTGCAGCCGGCGGGTGCGGGAGATGAGCTCGTTCCACGGGAGCGCCTGGCGGCGGTGCGCCACCTCGTCGTCCAGGCGCAGGTACTCTTCGTAGTCCGCCGCGCTCACCAGAAGCGGCGACACGTCTTCCCGCCACCGGCGGTCCCGATAGAGGAGGCGGAGCGGCGCGCTGGCGGCCTCGACCAGCAGGAACGGCTTGCCCGTGGGGGCCTCGAAGCTCTCCGACGAGCGCACCACGCCGTTGGCGAGCACCCGGCTCACCGCGATCCGGCAATTCGCCTGGTTGCAGTCGAGGCGGGCGGCCAGCACCTCGTCGGCCGCGGTCGCCCTGGCCACGGCGGCGGGCGGGCCGGCCACCGCGTCCACCTGCTCTGCCGCCAGCGGCGAAACGCCGTCGAGCGAGAGCAGGCCGTGGAGCAGCGCCGCCCGCACCGCCGCGGCCTGCAGGTCGACCCCGTCGAGGCCGCGGCCGGCGCCGATCTCGGCCGCCGGCACCGCGACATAGAGCGGCGCCACGCGGCGCGAGCGCAGCACCAGCCAGCTGGCGAGCGCGGCCGCCAGGGCCAGCGCCACGGCCAGGGCCGCCAAGGTCCACCGGCGCCGCGCCGCGGGCGAACGGACAGGGGCGCCGGACAGGGATTCATTTGGCTGCCGCGTGGGCTGCCGGGCGGGCTGCCGCTGCTGCAAGGTGGCGGTGGTGGCGAACCATGTCCCCTCGCCGGAGCTCGCCGTTCGGGGCGGCGCCTCGGGCGACCGTGTCGCCGCGCCGGACCCCATCCACGCGGCGGCGGCGGCGGTCAACTGCGCTTCGACGGCGTCGGCGGTCTGGGGGCGGCGGCAGGGGTCCTTCTCGAGCAGCCGGTCGATCAGCTCCGAAACCGCGCCGGGGAGCTCCGGACGGAGCTCGGCGGCAGGGCGCTGCCGGTAGGAGCAGACGTTGCCAAGAGTTTCGAAATGGGTCGGCGCCAGGAAGGGAGAGGTCCCGGTCACGGCCTCGTAGAGCATGACGCCGAGGGCGAAGAGATCCGTCCGGTGGTCGACCTCGAGGCCCCGTGCCTGCTCCGGCGACATGGTGCGCGACGTGCCGATGGCCACGCCGGTCGAGGTGAGAGCGGGATCGCCATCGGCCTGGGGACGCTTGGCGACGCCGAAGTCGAGGATCCTGGCGCGCCCGGCGGTATCGATCATGACGTTCTCGGCCTTGAGATCGCGGTGCACGATGCCGCGGGCATGCGCGGCGGCCAGCCCGCCGGCGACCTCGGCGCCGAGCCGCAGCGCGACGTCGATATTGCAACCGCTGGCGCGCAGCCGCTCGGCAAGGGTCTCGCCCTCGACCAGCTCCATCACGATGGCGTCGCCTTCGTCGCCGCCGATCGTCAGGATGTCGTGAACGTGGACGATGGCCGGGTGGCTGAGGCCGGCCACGGCCCGGGCCTCGCGCCGCAGGCGCTCGCGGGCGACGCCGTCGGCCGCGGCCGCGGGCCGGACCAGCTTGATCGCCACCCGCCGTTCGAGCCGCTCGTCGTAGGCGGCGAAGACCTCCCCCATGCCGCCGCCGCCAAGCCTGCCGTCGATCCGGTAGGGGCCGAGGTGGCGAGGCACGCCGTCCGTCGCGGCCAGCGTCGTCAAGGGTGCATGCCCAGCCGTCGCATGTGGCGCAGCAGGCCCCGCCGGGAGACCTCGAGGGCGGCGGCCGCCGTGTCGAGGTCGCCCTGGCAGCGCGCCATGCACTCCTCGATCTCGTGGCGGGTCAGGTCGGAAGCCTTGCGCAGGGATGCGGAGCGTTCGATCCTGTCGTAGAGCGCGGTGCGCGAGATGCCGAGGCTGGCGGCAGCCGGCTGCAACCTGAAGCGGTGGGCGCGCAGTGCCCGCAGCAGCTCCTCGTCGCCGACCTCCTCGGCGCGGCGGTAGAGCTTGCGCGGCGCCGGCCGCGGCAGGGCCGGCGCCGCCACGGCGGCGGCAAGCGTGCCCGCCGCCCCCGGCTCGGGCAGGAGATGCTCGAGCTGGGGACCCCAGGGTGCGGTGGCGGCCGCATGGCCGGCGATCGCGAGGTGGCGGGCCACGTTGCGCAGCTGGCGGACGTTGCCAGGCCAGTCGTAATCGGCCAGCCGCGCGGCGAGCGGTGCGGGCAGCCAGGGCTGCTCGGCGCTGCGGTCGCGGGCGCCGGCGACCCCCGGTCCCCCGGCGAGCAGGACGTCGGCGGCGCCCAGGGCCCCCAGCTCCAGCCGCAGGAAGTGGAGCAGCAGCCGGCCGACGTCGTCGCGGCGCCGGCGCAGCGGCGGCAGACGCACCTGGTAGCTCGCCAGCCGGTGGAGCAGCGGGGCGCGAAAGCGGCCGCTGCCGGCGGCGGCCTCGATGTCGGCATCGGTGGCGGCGAGCAGACGGACGTCGACGCGCCGCGGCTCGCCGCCGCCCACCTCCTGGATCTCGTGGCTTTCCAGGGCACGCAGCAGGAGAGACTGGACCTCCGGCGAGGCCTCGCCGATCTCGTCGAGCAGCAGCGTGCCGCCTGCCGCCAGGCGAAAGTATCCGGGCCGCGCCCGCTCGGCGCCGGTGAAGGCGCCGCGGGCGGCGCCGAAAAGCTCGGCGGCTGCCAGCGCCTCCGGCACCGCGGCAAGGTTGACCGCCAGGAACGGGCCGCGGGAGCGCGGGCCGGCGTCGTGGAGGGCGCGGGCCGCCAGCTCCTTGCCGGTGCCGGTCTCGCCGCGCAGCAGCACGGGGACTTCGAGGCGCGCCAGGCGGGCCAGCTCGCGGCGCAGCTCGAGCATCGCCGCGCTGTGGCCGATCAGCCCGCCGGCAGGCCCTCCCGCCGCATCGCCGTCGGCGGTTGGCGGGCTCCCCGAAGGCGGTCCGGCATCACCCGCCAGGCTCGCGGGAGGCGGCGCCGGATCGAGCCGGTGGAGCAGCAGCGCCACCCGGCTGGCGAGCAGCAGCACGATGCCGCGGTCCAGGGCGGACGGGCTCACCGTGATTTCGCCGCGGACGGGTTGGCCTCCGGCCATGACCGGCGTCCGGGTGGCATGGCAGAGGATACGCAGCGCGCCGGTCCTGGCTTCCGGCAGCAGGAGGATCGGCAGCCGGCTGAGGAACGGATCGCCGAGCGGCCGCGGCGCCGCGGCGGCCGCCGCCGGACCCGGCGGCGAGAAGTGGGGCTCGTAGCGGGAAAGCCGTTCCGCCAGGCCCGCGGTGAGCCCCGGGAGCAGGACGCGGTCGCCCACGCGCTCGAGGTCGGGATGCCAGAGCACGGTCAACCCGGGCACCAACGCCGCCGCCGAGCCGGGGCCGATGGCCGGCTCGGGTCGGGTCTCGACCTCGACCGCCACGTCCTTCGAGCTGGTCACGAAAACAGTGTAGCGCAACCTATGTTAAAGCGCTCTTCTCGCTGGGCCCCCTCCCCTTCGCTTCGATCAGGTGCTTTCAGAAGCCGGCGTAGACGCGCTGGATGCGCGGGCCGAGTCGGGCCAGCAGCTCGTAGGGGATGGTGCCGGCCTGGGCGGCGACCTCCTCGGGACGGAGGACGGCGCCGTGATGGACGCCGAACAGCAGGGCCTCGCTGCCGGCGACGGCGTCGGGGACCGCGGCGAGGCCGACGATCATCGAATCCATCGAGATGCGGCCGAGGATGGGCGCCGGCCGGCCGTCGACCAGGACCGTGCCGCGGTTCGAGAGCGACCATGGGACGCCGTCGTGATAGCCGAGGGGCAGCACCCCGACCCGCAGGCGCTCGGCGGTGACGGTGTAGGTGCCGCCGTAGCCGATGCGGTCGCCGCGCACCACGGTGCGCACCTCGGCGATGCGGCTGAGCAGGGTGACCGCGAGTTGCAGCGGCATGGCGCTCTCGACCGCCGCGGAGGGGTAGAGGCCGAAGAGGCCGAGACCCAACCGCACCATGTCGTAGCGCGCCGCGGGGAAGCGGGCCGCGGCGGCGGTGGCCGCGGCGTGGCAGAGCAGGCCGCCAAAGCCGGCGCCCGCGAGGGCGGCGCGCGCCTGGTCGAAAAGGGCGAGCTGGCGGCGGGTGTCGCCGTCGGCGGCGGGGTCTTCGGCGCTGGCGAGATGGGTCATCAGGCCGGTGACCCGCAGCACGCCGGTGGCGCTGACCGCCCGCGCCAGCGGCAGCGCCTCGCCGGGGGAGACGCCGACGCGGTGCATGCCGGTATCCACCTTGAGATGAACGGCCAGCTGGCGGCCCGGCGGCAGGGCGGCCCGCGCCGCCTCGGCCAGCGGCTCGACGAGGGCAAACGAGTAGACGGCCGGCAGCAGCTCGAAGCGCGCCAGCTTCTCCGCCTCCTCGGGTGTCGGCAGGGTGACCAGGATGGGGAGCTGGATGCCGGCCCGCCGCAGATCGACCCCCTCGTCGGCGGTCGAGACCCCAAGGTGATCGATGCCCGCATCCGACAGCCAGGACGAGAGACGCACCAGGTCGCTGCCGTAGGCGAGCGCCTTGACCATCGCCATGATGCGGGTGCGCGGTCCGGCCGCGGCCCCCGGCGGCGGCGCGCCCTGCTCGTCGCAGGCGCGCCGATAGGCGGCGATGTTGCCGGCGACGGCGCCGAGGTCGACGAGCAGCCGGTTGGGGGCCATCGCATCCATGAGATCGACCGCGGCGGCGGCGATGCCGCTGTGGCGGGGCCCCTTGAGCAGCAGCGTGTCGCCGGGCGCCAGCAGGCCGCGCAATCGCCGCCTCACCGCCTGGACGCCGGCCAGCACCTCCGCGTGACCGGCAGGGTAGGCCGCCAGGTAGGCGTCGCGGGTGGCGGCGGCCTCGCCGCCCCCGCCGTCGCCGCGGCCGCCATCCTCCCGGTCCTGCCGATCGGTCAGCAGCAGGGCGTCGAAGCGGTACTCGCCGGCCAGGGCGCCGATCGCCGAGTACTCGGCGGCCGCCAGCGGCCCGAGCTCGCCCATGCCGCCGAACACGAACACCTTGCGGCGGCCGGGCCCCGCCAGCTCGGAGGTGGTGCGCAAGGCGGCCCGCACCGAGATCGGATCGGCGCTGACCAGGTCGTTGACCAGCACCACGCCGGACGGCGAGCGCCAGACCTCGAGCCGGGTGGGCGGCGGGGCATAGTCGCGCAGGCTGTCGGCGATCCGTTCGTCGGGCACCCCGAGGAGATGGGCGGCCCCGACCGCCAGCAGGATGTCCTCGACGATCTCGGTCGAGCGGGTGCGGACCCGCAGCTCGTGCACCGCGCCGGAGGGAAAGCGCACCGTGAGCCGCTCGCTCACGCCGGGCGCGCCGCGGTCGCCGCCGCCTGGCCCGGGGCCGCCGCCTCGGGCCCTGTCGCCGCCGTCGAGCACCCGCCGCGCCTCGAGCCGCGGCAGGGAGGCGTCGCCGGGAAACCCGATCAGCCGGCAACCGAGGCTCGCGGCTTCCTCGGCGATCATCGCGTCGCCGTCCGGCAGCAGCAGCCAACCCGCGGGCGGGCGGGACGCCACGCCCGAGAACAGCGAAAGCTTCTCGCGGGCGAGGTGGCGGCGCCCCGCGAAGGCGGCGATGTGCGCGAGGCCGACGTTGGTCAGGATGCCGCAATCCGGCGCCAGGACCTCGCGCAGCGCCGCCATCTCCCCGGGAGCGGAGATCCCCGCTTCGAACACCGCCACCGCCGTCCCGGGCGGCGCCGCCAGCACGGCCAGCGGCACGCCGAGCTGGCTGTTGAAGCTGCCGGGGCTCGCGGCGGTCGTGAAGGTGCCGGCCAGCTGCGCATGGAGGGCGTCCTTGACGATCGTCTTGCCGTTGCTGCCGGTGATCGCCACCACCTGTCCCAGGTGCGCGCGGCGATACCAGGCGGCAAGCCGCTGCAAGGCGGCGAGCGGCGAGTCGACGGCGATCGTCGGGAGGCGTGCCGGCGGGGCATCCGCGCGCACCAGGGCGGCGGCGCCGCCGTTGACCGCCGCCTGGTCGAGAAAATCGTGTCCATCCGCCTGGCGTCCGCGCAGGGCGACGAACAGCGACTGCCAGGGCAGGCGGCGCGAATCCACGGCGACCGCCGCCACGACGGTGGCCGCCGCCTCGTTGCCGGACTCGCCGGCGCCGGCGCGGGAGGTGGGGCCGCCGGCAGGCGGGGACTCGCCGGCGGCAGCCGCCGGCAGGCGCAGCTCGCCGCCGACGATCGCGGCCAGGCGGTCCAAGCGCAGCGGGATCATGCGGATGGGCGGCGGCCAGGCCTCAGAGCCGCGGCTCGCCGCCGGTCAGGCGGCGGTACGCCTCGACGTAGCGGTCCACCGTGCCGGCCACCACGTCCGGCGGCAGCTCGGGCGGCGGCGACTGGCGGTCCCACCCCGAGGCGTCGAGCCAGTTGCGCACGAATTGCTTGTCGAAGGAAGCCGGCTCCTCGCCGGGCCGCCAGTGGGCGGCGTCCCAATAACGGGACGAGTCGGGCGTCAGCGCTTCGTCGATCAGCAGCAGGCGGCCGGCGGGCCGCCCCGGACCGGCGGCGGCGCCGCGCTCGCCTTCGCCGCCGCCGGCTTGGGACACCAGGCCGAACTCGAACTTGGTGTCGGCCAGGATGAGGCCGCGCCCGGCGGCATGGGCGGCGGCGCGCTCGTAGAGCGCCAGGGTCAGGTCGCGCAGGCGTTCGGGCAGCGACCCGCCCGCCGGCTGCCCGCCCGTCTCGCGCCCGCCTACCGGCATGTCGCCCGTTCCGCTCCGGTCCCCCGGCGCGCCGGCGCCATTGCCGGCGCCGGCGCCGCAGGCCGCCAGGACGCCGCGGGCGAACGTCTCGTAGTCGACGTTCTCGTCGTGGCCCGAGGCGGCCTTGGTCGCCGGGGTGAAGATCGGTCGCGGCAGCCGGCTGGCGAGCGTCAGCCCGGGCGGCAGCTCGATGCCGCAGACGCGGCCGTTATGGCGGTACTCGCGGCAGCCGCTGCCGGCGAGGTAGCCGCGCGCGACGCACTCGAACGGCACCACGGCGGCCTTGCGCACCAGCACCGCTCGGCCGGCGAGCAGCGCGGCATGCGGCCGGGCGGCGGCAGGGAAGTCGGCCGGATCGGTCGCCAGCAGGTGGTTGGGCACGCTGTCGCCGAGCCGCGCGAACCAGTAGGTGGACAGCTGGGTCAGCACCTTGCCCTTGCCCGGAATCGCGGGGCGCAGCACGTGGTCGTAGGCCGACAGGCGGTCGGTGGCGACCAGGAGCAGCGTCTCGCCCAGGTCGTAGACGTCGCGCACCTTGCCGCGGCGCGGCGGCGGCAACCCGGCGAGCTCCGTGGTCCAGACTGCTGCCTCTGCCAAAGCGTCCTCCCTGGCGGCGAACCCCGAAGCGCCGCGCCTGACGTGCCCGCACCGGCCGCCGCAGCAGGCGCGGGAGGTCACCCGTCCTGCTGGGTCAGCGGCCGCGTGGACTCGCGCTCGGCGGCGGTCACCAGGCGCTCGCCGCGCAGGGCGTGCAGCGACGCCTGGTCGAGCCGGGCACCGTCCACGATCTCATAAACCGGCAGCCGTTCGAGCCCCTTCAGGCGCGCGGTCCCCAGCTTGCGCAGGCCGACCGGCAGGCGCTCGCCGCCGTCGTCCACGTGGAAGACGACGTAGGAGCGGGTGCCGTCGGTGCCGCGGTGCAGCGGGCTGGGGCCGATCTCGCGGTCGAGGCGCGACACGTAATCGCCGGTCGCCACCAGGCCGTTGTTGAGCAGCGTGCCGTTGCGATTGATGTAGGCGTAGAAGCGGCGCGATTCCTCCCGCTTGTCGACCACGTCGAGGTCGCTCTCGGCAAGCGGCGCGAAGAAGCGGTGCACGGTGGCCTCGGGGTAGCCCTGGCTGATCAGCATGGTCTTGACCTCGTCGACCTCCTGCGTCGCCTTGCCGGTGACCAGCCGCGACAGCTCGACCATGCCGTGACCGAAGAACTCGTAGCGCTCGCCCTCCTGGCCGCTGCCGCTGCCCATCGGGATGAGGCG
>DATKFK010000081.1:0-9949 GCA_035544375.1 Thermoanaerobaculia bacterium | reverse complement strand
CGGCCGGGAGACCGCTCGATGAAACGCTTGCTGCTGGCGCCTTGCGCCCTGCTGCTGCTGGCTGCCGGGGCGCCGGAGCCGCGCGGCGCCGCCGCCGATGCCACGCAGCCGCTGCCCGCGGCGCCGGTCAACCTCGATTTCGAGCAGGGAGAGCTGGGGCAGATGCCCGTCGGCTGGACCATGACCGCGGCCGCGGAGCGGGCGGGGTTCGGGGCCGACCTGACGGACGAGCAGCCTTACCAGGGCCGCACCTGTGCGGTGGTGCGCGGCGTCGGCTTCAGCCGGACCCCCGGCACCGGCACGATGATGCAGAGCTTCGACGCCGCGGCCTACCGCGGTCAATGGGTGCGCTTCCGAGCGGCGGTACGTGCCGAGAACAGCCGCGCCCACCTGTGGCTGGCGGTGGAGCGGCCGAACCAGCTGCCCGGCTTCTTCGACAACATGGCCGACCGGCCGATCACCGCCAGCGGCTGGCAGGTCTATGCGATCGCCGGCGAGGTGGCTGCCGATGCCACCAGGATCGGCATCGGCGTCACGCTCAACGGCGACGGCAGGGTGTGGATCGACGACGCGGCCTTCGAGACCCTGGGGCCGGCCGCGGACGCGCCGCCGCGGGCGCTCGGCGGACAGGGCCTGATCAACCTCGTCGCCTTCACCCGCTTGCTCGGCTACGTCCGCTACTTCCACCCCAGCGACCAGGCCGCGGCGGCGAACTGGGGCGCCTTCGCCGCCGCCGCCGTCGCCGAGCTCGACCCGGCCGACCCGGCGGCAACCGCGCCGACCGACGGCGAGACTCTCGCCGCGGCATTGCAACGCCTGTTCGCACCGCTCGCCCCGACCCTGCGGGTCTTTGCGGTCGGCCGCAAGCCGCCGCCGCTCGACCTCGGCCCGCCGGCCGGAGTGCCGGCCGGCGAGCTGCGGATCGTGAGCTGGCTGCACCACGGCCTCGGCGCCACGGGGGACCTGCCGCCGTTCTCCTCCCTGCGCGTCCGCGGCGGGCCTGCCGACGCGCAACCCGGCGACCCCGATCCACGAGCGCCGTTCGCCGCCGATCTGGGCGGCGGCGCCGCCTGTCTGCTGCCGCTGGCGGTGTGGGCCGACGGCAAGGGAACCCTGCCGGCGGCCGCACCGGAGGCTGGTGGCGGAGCGGCCAAGCCAACCGGCGGCACCGCGGCCAGGCCCGCCGCCGGCGCCGCGCCAAAGACTGCCGGCGGCCACTCGGGAAAACCCGCCGGCGGCTCCTCGGCGACGGCTGCCACCGCAACCGGAGCCAAGGCCGCCACCGGCTCGGCGACACCTGCCACCGGGACCGAGGCGGCGCCGGTCACGCCGACCGACCGCAGCTCCCGGCTGGCGATCGTCATGCTCACCTGGAACGTCCTTCAGCACTTCCACCCCGGTCTCGCCGCCGGGGGCGTCACCCGCGCCGTCGCCTGGCAGAAGGCGCTGCCGGAGGCCTTGCTCGACGCGGCGGAGGGCACCGGCACCGAGTCGCTGCTCGCGGCCTTGCGGCGCATGGTGGCTGCGACCGACGACGGGCAGGCCACGATCGCCGCGGCCGGCGACCGCCGGATCTACCGGCTGCCGCTGCACTGGGACTGGATCGAGGGACAGCTGGTGGTCACCGAGGTCGGCGCCGGCGTCGCGGACGTGCGCCCGGGGGACGCCGTGACGCGCCTCGAGGGCCGCGAGGTGCGCACCGAGCTGAAGGCGGCGGAGGCGCTCGTCGCGGCTGCGACGCCACAGTGGCGGCGCTGGCGGGCGCTGGCGCGCCTCGCCCTGGGAGAGCGCGGCGAGCCGCTGCGCCTCGACGTCGAGCCGGCCCCGCACGCGGTGACGGTGACGCACAGCGTTCCACCCGGCGAGCTGGCGCCCGCCGGGGCGGCGCCCAAGGACGCGGTCCGCGAGGCCAGCCCGGGCGTGCTGGTGGTGGACCTCGGCCGGCTGGCCGATAGCGATCTCGATGCCGCGCTGCCGCGGCTGGCAGACGCATCCGGGATCGTCTTCGACCTGAGGGGGAACGTGCGCGCGACGGACCCTCTACTTGCGCACTTGATCACGGCACCGGTGGAAACCCGCCGCGAGATGCTGCCGGCGTGGAGCCGGCCGGACCGCGAGGCGGTGCGTTACCAGCCGGTCGCGACGCCGGTGATGCCGGCGGCGCCGCACCTCGCGGGGCGGTTGGCGTTTCTCGCCGGCGCCCGCGACGTCGGCGCCGCCGAGAGCTTCCTGGCCACCGTGGCCGAGCTCCACCTGGGCGCCGTCGTCGGCTCTCCCACCGGCGGCGCCCGCGGCAGCGTCGACAGCGCGCCGCTGCCTGCCGGCTTCACTGTCATCTGGACCGCCACCCGCCCCGCCGCGGGTGCACAGGCGGCGGGCTCGCCGGTCGAGCCGACGGTGGCCATCACCCCCACCCGAAAGGGTATCGCCGCGGGCCGCGACGAGGTGCTCGAGAAGGCCCTGGCGCTGGTGACGCCTGTCAGCCACACCGGGAGACAGATAGAACCTCCCTCGCCCGTTGGACACCGGCATCAAGCCGTACGATTGTGGTAGTATCTGTACGTACTGCGGAACTCTCGCATGGATACCAAGCTGACCCTAAAGCTCGACAAAGACATTATCGACAAGGCCAAGCTCTACGCCCGGCACCGGGGTGTCAGCCTCTCGCGGGTGGTTGAGACCTACTTTCTGGGGCTCACTCGCGACGAGGGATCTGCTTCGCGGGAGTTGACCGGGATCGTCGCCGAGCTGGCCGGCCTCCTTGCAGGCAAGCAGGTGGACGTCTCGAAAGAGAGCTATGCCGACTACCTGGCCCACAAGTATTCATGAGCGTGCGGGTCTTCGTCGACACCGACGTCATCTTGGACCTGCTGCTCAGAAGGCAACCGTTCTTTTCGGCGGCGGCTGATCTATTTCTGGCCATTCAAGATGGCCGGATCGAGGGTTGCCTTTCGCCGCTGATCTTCTCCAACCTGTTCTACATCCTCAGGCAGCAGATGCCGGCCCCTGAAGCAGTGAGCACCCTCCGTAAGCTCAAGCTCTTGGTGCGTGTTCTTCCCGTGGACGAACACGTCCTCGACCTGGCGCTCGCTTCGTCCTTCACCGACTTCGAGGATGCCATCCAGTACTACACCGCCCTCGCCCATAAGGCCGCCGCGGTCGTCACCCGCAACCAGCGGGACTACCGAGAAGCGAAAATACCTATTCTGGATGCGCGGGAGTGCGTCGAGCTGTACGCAGCCGCGTCATAGCAGTCGGCAAAGCCCATCCGAGCGGGCTTGATCGGCGGGTCACCCGCCGCGCTGGTAAGGGACGATGTTCTCCCACTCGCTGGCGTCCGAGCGGGCGACGACCGCTACGACCGGGTCGGTGTCGCTCAGGTTGAAGACCTCGTGCGGGACGCCGGGCTCGATGAAGATGAAGTCTCCGGCCTGGTTCTCGATCGATCTGCCCAGGCCGGGACCGTACTCGTGGCGCACCCGGCCGGCCAGGATGTAGAGCATGACCTCGAAGTCGACGTGGATGTGAGCATAGGCGACCCCGCCGGGCGGGATGGTCGCCACGTTCATCGACAGCCGGCGCGAGTTGACGTTCCTGGCCGACAGGCCCGTCTTGTAAAGGATGCCGTTCCAGTCGCGGTGGGTGGCGCTGCCGCGCACCACCAGGATGCCGTCACCGCCCTCGACGCGCCGCGTCAGGTCCTCGTCATGTTCGGGGTTGGACATGGCCTCACAGGTACGGCTCGAGCTCGGTCCAGGTGTCGGTTTCCAAGGTCTTCTTGAGGTCGTTCATGAAGCGGTCCGCGTCGGCGCCGTCCACCAGCCGGTGGTCGTAGGTGATGCCGAAGTAACAGCGCACCCGGATGGCCAGGGTGTCGCTGCCGTCCGCGTCCTCGACCACCACCGGCCGCTTCTCGATGGCGCCGACCCCCAGGATCGCCACCTGCGGCTGGTTGATGATCGGGGTGCCGAAAAGGCTGCCGAAGACGCCGGGGTTGGTGATGGTGAAGGTGCCGCCCTGCACCTCCTCGGGCTTGAGCTTCTTCGACCGCGCGCGCTCGGCCAGGTCGTTGGCGGCCTTGGCGAGGCCGATCAGGTTCAGGGTGTCGGCGTGCTTGATGACCGGCACGATGAGGCCGTGGCCGAGATCGACCGCCATGCCGAGGTTGATGTCTCTCTTGTAGACGATGTTGGTGCCGTCGATCGACGCGTTGACCTTGCGGTGCGCCTTGAGGGCGTTGACCACCGCCTTGAAGATGAACGGCATGAAGGTGAGCTTGGTGCCCTCCTGGCGCAGGAACCCGTCCTTGGCCTTGGCGCGAACGCGGGCGACGCGCGTCATGTCCAGGTCGAAGACCGTGGTCACGTGCGCCGAGGTGGCCTTGGAGTAGACCATGTGCGCCGCGGTGATCTGCCGGATCTTCGACATCGGCTCGATCTCGACGTTGTCGCCCTCCACGTAGGCTGGCACGTGGAAACCGCCGGTCGGACGCTGCCCGGAGCCGGGCGCGCCGGCCGGGCCGGCCGGCGCGGGGGCGGGACCCGCGGATGCCGCCGCTGCCGGCGCCGCGGGTGGCGGAGCGGCGGGCCCCGGCGCGGCCGCGGCAGGCGCCGGCGCCGCGCGGCGCTGCTCGAGGAAGCTCAGGATGTCGCCCTTGGTCACCCGGCCCTGGGCGCCGGTGCCCGCGACCTCTTGCAGGTTGACCCCTTCCTTGGCGGCAATGCTGCGCACCAACGGGCTCGAGAACCTGCGCACCCGCTCGCCTTCGCCAAGCTCCTCGCGGTCCGATGCGCGGGCGAGATCCGACTCGCCTTCGTCGCGCTGCAGGTCCTCGCGCTCTTGAGAATCCGACGCGCCGGCGCCGGCCGGGCCCGCTGGACCGGCTGGACCGGCTGGAGACGGCACGCGCCGGGGGCCGCTGGCCGAGGCCGCGGCGACGCCTTCACGCGCCGTCTCCTCGCGGGCCGCGGTCTCGGCCGCGGCCGATGTCGGCGCCGCGGGCGCCGCGGGCGCGGCTGCCGCCGGCTGCGCGGCGGGGGCTGGCGCCGTTTGGGGAGGCGCCGGTTGCTGGGCGGCTGCCGCCGGCGCCGCTCCCTGGGCGGCCGCGGGGGCGGGGGCCGCTGCCTGGGCGGTCCCGGCGGCGGGGGCTGCCGGCTCGGCGCCAGCGCCGGCACCGGCGGCTTCACCAGCCTCGCCGATGGTGGCCACCACCTGGTTGACGGGCACCGTCTCGCCTTCCTTGTTGCGGATCTCGAGCAGGACGCCGGCCGCCGGGCTGGGGATCTCGGCGTCGACCTTGTCGGTCGAGATCTCGAACAGCGGCTGGTCGCGCTCCACCTTGTCGCCGACCTTGACCAGCCACTTGGTGATGGTTCCCTCGGCGATCGACTCCCCCATCTGGGGCATCACGACTTCCGTAGCCATGGCAATCCGTCTCCGCTTGCGAATCCTTGCGATCAGTAGCTGGCCAGCTCGCGCACGCGGGCGCAGAGCTTGTCCACGTTGGGTAGATAGGCCTCTTCCAGGGTCGGGCTGTAGGGCACCGGCGTGTCGGGACAGCAGAGCCGGTGCACGGGGCCGTCGAGCCAGGCGAAGCCGCGCTCGGCGATCCGCGCCGCCACCTCCCCGGCCACCGAGCCGCTCAGCTGCTCTTCCGTCAACACCAGCACCCGGTTGGTTTTGCGCACCGTCGCGAGAACCGCGTCCTCGTCGATCGGCTTGACGGTGCGCAGGTCGAGGACCTCGAGATCGATGCCTTCCGCCGCCAGGCGCTCGGCACCCTCCAAGGCCACGTGCAGCATAGCACCGTAGGTGACGACCGACAGGTCGCGGCCGGGCCGCGCCAGGCGTGCCCGCCCGATCGCCGGCAGCTCGCCTTCGCCCGCCGGCGCCGCCGCATCCCGGGTGGCCGCCGCCGGCCGCTGGGGCAGCTCGTCCTTGAGCCGGCGGTAGAGGTACTTGTGCTCGAAGTAGAGCACCGGGTTGGGATCGCGGATCGCCGCCTTGAGCAGGCCGTAAGCGTCGGCGACCGTCCCCGGCGTGACGATCTTCAGGCCCGGCGTGTGCTGGAAATACGATTCCGGATTCTGGCTGTGGAACGCCGAACCGTGCACGTTGCCTCCCGCCGGCCCGCGGATGACCAGCGGCACGGGCTGCCCCCAGCGGTAGTGGTTGGGGCCGGCGAAGTTGGCGATCTGGTTGAAGGCGCAGGAGATGAAATCGATGAACTGCATCTCCACCACCGGCCGCATGCCGAGGATGGCGGCGCCGATCGCGGCCCCGACCATCGCCGACTCGCTGATCGGCGTGTCGATGACCCGCTCGGGCCCGAAACGCTCGAGCATGCCGGCGGTCACCCGGAACGGGCCGCCGTAGGTGCCGACGTCCTGGCCGAGCAGGAAGACCCGGGGATCGCTCTCCATCTCCTCCCACATCGCCTGCCGGATCGCCTCGAGGTAGGTCACCGCGGTCATGTCGCGTAGACCCCTTGGAAGGCCCGTTCGGGCGGCGGCATGGGCGACGCCAGCGCAAAGTCCATCTCCGCCACCAGCTCGGCGTCGATGGCCGCCGCGATCCGCGCCAGCTCGTCGGCGGTGGCGATGCCGCCGCCCAGCAGGTGGCGCTCGAAGCGGTCGATCGGGTCGCGCTGCCGCCACAGCTCGAACAGCTCGGACGGCACGTAGCCGGCATCGTCGTGCTCGGCGTGGCCCTTCATGCGGAAGGTCTTCGCCTCGATCAACGTCGGACCCTGGCCGGCGCGCGCGCGGTCGACCGCCCGCCGGGTGACGGCGTGGACGGCCAGCACGTCGTTGCCGTCGACGATCTCCCCCGGGATCCCGTAGGCCGCGGCCCGCACCGCGATGTCCTTGATGCGCATCTGGCGCGCGGTGGGCGTCGAGTAGGCATAGCCGTTGTGCTCGGCGATCACCACCAGCGGCACCTGAAGCACCGCCGCCAGGTTGAGCCCCTCGTGGAAGTCGCCCGTCGAGGTGCCGCCGTCGCCGATGTAGGTCAGGGCGACCAGGTCGCGGCCCTGCATCTTGCCGGCCAGCGCCACCCCGGCCATTACCGGGATGAGCGCCCCCAGCATCGAGATCGGCGCCACCAGGCCGCGACTGACGTCCCCGAAATGGGTGTTGCCGTCCTTGCCGCCGGTCGGGCTGCCGCCCTTGGCCATGTACTGCATCATCACCTCGCGCGGCTTCACCCCGCGCACCAGCATCGACCCCAGGTTGCGGATGAGCGGCCCCATGAAGTCCTGGGGCGCCAGGGCGTAGGCGCTGCCGACCGACGTCGCCTCCTGGCCGCGGCTCGAGTACAGCCCGCCCACCACCTTGCCCTGCCGGTAGAGGTTGCCCAGGCGCTCCTCGACCATGCGGTTGAGCTTCATGAAGCGGTACAGCTCGAGCTGCTGGGCAGCTCCCAGCTCGGTGGCTGCCAGGCTGCCGGCAGCCGCCTCCTGCTTCGGCGCCCGTGCCGGCCGGGGCGCCCGGGGGCGCCGGACGCTGCCGGTGCCGGGGCCGGTGGTTCTTGCCATGGACAGCGTCTCGCCTGTTGGCCGAAGCGAAGGGGAGGGGGCGTCCCCTTCCCCCCGGAGGGTGGGCCGCGGCTCCGCCTGTCGCCTGTCGCGGCACTCCCCGCTCGTCGGACGGGGATCGAGGGGTTGCGGGGGAGATCCGATAGACGCTTTGAGTAGTCCTCGATCGCCCACTATCGGCACCTGTTTCATGGCTCGGGGTCCCCGCTGGCAATGACAGCTCAGAATCAGAAATGAATCGCGTGGCCGAAGGCGGCGTGGGCCGCCTCGCCCACCGCTTCCGACAGCGTCGGATGGGCGTGAATGGTGTGGATCAGCTCCTCGTCGGTGGCCTCCATCTGCAGCGCCGCGCAAGCCTCGGCGATGAGGTCGGTGGCGCTCGCGCCGATGATGTGGACGCCCAGCAGCTCGTCGTACTTCGTCTCCCGCACCACCTTGACGAAACCGGTGGTGTGGCCGACGATCGCCGCCTTGCCGAGCGCGGTGAAGGGGAACTTCCCCACCGCCACGTCGTAGCCGCGCTCGCGCGCCCGGGCCTCGCTCAAACCGACGCTGCCCACCTCCGGATCGCAGTAGGTGCAGGACGGCACGCGGTCGTAGTTGATGGGCCGCACCGTCTTGCCGGCCATGTGCTCGACCGCCAGGATGCCTTCCGCCGAGGCGACGTGGGCGAGCCAGGGGGTGTTGACGACGTCGCCGATGGCGTAGACGTGGGGCAGGTTGGTCTGCATCAGCGGGTTGACCTTGACGTAGCCCCGCTCGAGCTCGATGCCCAGCGCCTCGAGGCCGATGCCCTCGGTCACCGGGCGCCGGCCCACCGCGGAGAGCAGCAGCTCGGCCTCGATGGTCTCCGGCGCCGCCGCGGCCCCACCCTTCCCCTGGCGCTCGACGGAAAGGCGGACACCCGTCTCGGTGCGCTCGGCGCCGGTCAGGCGGGCGCCGGTCAGCACCTTGAGCTTGCGCTTGCGCAGCGCGCGCTCGAGCTCCGCCGAGACCTCCTCGTCCTCGATCGGCAGGACGCGCGGGAGCATCTCGATCAGCGTCACCTCGCTGCCGAACGAGGCGTAGAGGGATGCGAACTCGGTGCCGACCGCCCCGGCCCCCAGGACCGCGATCGATTTCGGCACCCGTTCGAGCAGCAGGACGTGATCGGAGTTGAGCACCCGCTCGCCGTCGGCGGGAGCGATCGGCACGTCGCGCGGCACCGAGCCGGTGGCGATCATCACGAACCGCGTGGAGAGGACGCGCTTGCCGTCCTTGCCCTCGACCTCCACCTGGTTGGGGCCGACCAGGCGGCCGGTGCCCTGCAGCATGCCGGTCACCTTGTATTTCTTGAACAGCGACTCGATGCCGCGGGCGTTCTTGTCCACCACCTTGCGCTTGCGGTCGTGGGCGCGGGCGATGTCGAGGGTCGGCGCCGACACCTGGATGCCGTGCTCCGCGACGCCGCGGATCTCGTCGAGCAGCGCGGCGGTGTGCAGCAGCGCCTTGGTCGGTATGCAGCCGCGGTGCAGGCAGGTGCCGCCGAGCTTGGGGTCCTTCTCCACCACCGCCACCTTCAGGCCCAGCTGTCCGGCGCGGATGCCGGCGACGTAACCGCCGGGGCCGCTGCCGATGATGATCAGGTCGAAGTCTTCTTGCGCCATCAGGTCTCCCGGGTCATAAGGACGCGTCGTCCATTAGAACTGCGCTCTGGGCTGCGATATGCCAGGCCGGGCACCGCTCGAACGCCTCCTGCTAGGCGGGAACGCGGCCGGCAGCGGCGGAAAAATCAGCGCCTCGAAGGGACGGCCGTGGGCGCGCCGATCCTCGGTGCCGCCGGGTCTGCCGGGGCCGCCGGGGCCGCCGCCAGCGACCCGTAGGAAGTGTCGGCGCCCTGCGACAATACACCTGGAGACCCCGTTTGCGGGGCGCCGACGGGCTCGGCGCGAAACCGCCCCGGCTTCTCCTCCACCACCCTGCCAAGAGGCGCCTCGGCCTCGTGCTGGAAGACCGCCAGCCAGCCCTCGGCGGCCGCCCGCGGCACCCAGGTCTTCTTGTTCTCGAGCGTGGTCATCGGGTACAGGTCGTAGCTCATGATCCAGGGGAAGGCGACGTGGGCCACCGTGGGCACCAGGTCGGCGAAGAACACCGCCTTGCCCCCGAAGTCACCCGCCTCGCGGGATTCCCGCCGGTCGCCGCCGTCGCCGGGGCCGCCGGCCCAGCCGTCGAGCAGCACGATGCACATGTCCGCGTTGTGCCCGGACGCGCGCACGGCGCGCACGCCCGGAATCGGCTCGCATCCCTGGCCGCCGTCGAACAGGCGCACGACGCCGGCCGCGAACAGCGGCTCCCAGTTGCGCGGGTCGTAGCTCGCCCGGTCCCGCTCGTTGGGGTGGCGGGCATGCTCGACCTCGCCCCGCTCGAGCCAGT
>DATKFK010000080.1:0-3130 GCA_035544375.1 Thermoanaerobaculia bacterium | reverse complement strand
GGCGACCGCCGGGACCGCCAGAGCGCCGGCGAGCAGTGCGAAAAGACAGTACTGAAACGTTCGTCTCATGACCCCTCTCCTTTATTTCGGTCCCGCGGCTGTCAATCTGGCCGCGTGCGTGTCCTCATCACCCAAGAGCTCATGGCCTTCAGCTGCCTCATCGAACGTGCCGCGGGCGCGCGCGCCTCGCGTGCCACGGCGAGCGGCGGTTCACGGCGGCACTCCCGAGCGCGAACCGCCGCCGGGACTGCCGGCGCCGCCCGCGCCGCCGCACGAGCCGCGCACCACCAGGGTGGTCGGCAGGGTCTCGTGGCGGCGCTCATGGGCGTTGCGCGCCTTGACGGAGCTCAGCAGCCGCTCCATGGCGCGGGCGCCGAGCTCGGCTATCGAAACGCTGACCGAGGTCAGCGGCGGGGTCATGTAGCGGGCGATCGGGATGTCGTCGAAGCCTGCCAGCGCCAGGTCGCCGGGGACGCTGACGCCGGCCTCGCGCAGCGCGTACAGGCAGCCGATGGCCATGGCGTCGTTGGTGGCGAAGACGGCGGACGGGCGCGGCCGGAGCGCCAGGACGCGCTGGCCGGCGCGGTAGCCCGCCTCCTCGCTGAAGTCGCCGTCGAGCTCGAGGTCCGCCGTGGCGTCGAGCGCCAGCGCCGCGACGGCGTCGCGGTAGCCGCGCAGGCGTTCGCGGGCGTCGTAGTTCCTGGGGGCGCCCTTGATCAGCGCGATGCGATGGTGGCCGAGGCCCGCCAGGTGGCGCACCATGGCGAAGGCGCCGCCGTGATTGTCGACGTTGATCGAATCGAAGGAGGTGCCGTCCACCAGGCAGTTGAGCAGCAGGATGGGCAAAGACTCCGGCAGGTTGGACTCGAGGGTATGGGCGTCCACGTCGGGAGACATGATGATGAGGCCGTCGACCCGGCCGCGCATGGCGCGCAGCAGGGCCTTGATCTCGGCGTGGTCGTTGTGGGAGCTGGCGACCAGCAGATGGTAGCCGCTGCCATGCGCGGTCGAGTCGATGCCGCGCATCACTTCGGAAAAGAACTCGCCATGGAGGTCGGGCAGCAGCACGCTGACGGTATGGGTCTCGTTGGTGATCAGGCTGCGGGCGGCGCCATGCGGCGTATAGCGCAGCCGTTCGGCGACCTCGAGGATGCGCCGGCGGGTCTCGGTGCGCACCGGGCCCTTGTCGTTGAAGACCCGGGACACCGTGGCGACGGAGACTCCTGCTTCTCGGGCAACCTCCTTGATCGTGGCGCTCATGACTCGCTCCTACGCCAGTGCTCGCTGGATTGCCGCTGTAACCGTTTACATCCCCGTATCGTACGGACCTCGCCACCGCGTTGTCAAGCCGCCGTCACGCGATGGGTGGCACAGCCGTCAGGGGAAGGGTGGTTCAGCCGTCAAGGAAGCGTGGCACAGCCGTCAGGGAGAGACTCTTGCAGGCCGAGGGGCGGGTGGCGGCATGGGGCGCCCTGGGCCTCCACCGTGACTCTGGCCCCAGTGCAGTCCACGACCCCGCCGCCAAGAAAAGGCAGGTCACGGTGGAGGCCCCAAGGCGCCCCTGGGCTCGTGGGGCCTCGGGATTATGGCGTAGAGACCGTGCCGGCGCAGGGTTTGCTGCCCGGCTTTGCCGATTCGCACTTCTGGCGTTGTTTCTTGCCGGTGGGCTCGGTGCTGACGCCCGGCTTCGCGACCCACTGGTCGTACGGGGTCCAGTCGGCGGCCTCGGCGACGTTGCAGTCGGTGCCCGTGGCGCTGTCGCACACGTCGATCGAGTAGACCGGGTGAATCTCCCACAGCGAGAGCCGCGCCGGACTGCTCCGCGCCGAGATCTGGTTCTGGTCGTCGACGGTGCAGGGCGTGTGGCTGCTGTCGAAGAACAACGGACCCGTAATGCGCACCAGCCGCCCCACCGGCGTCTGCATGTCGATCTCGCTCCATGCCGCGGGGCGGAAGTGCGGGCTCATCTCGGCGGTGACGCTCAGGCACTCGTCGTCGTCAGGGCTCTGCACGAGAGGGATGTGAATGTCGTTGTTGGCGAATCCGTTCGAGACGCAGTTCACCGCCTCCCCGCCTGGGCAATCGGAAACGTGGGCCTCCTTGATGTATGCGGCCAGGCGGACGATGCTCCCCTCGCCGAGCGGCGTGATGGCGCGCAGCTGTGAGCGGTCACCCGTCGTCTTGCTGTCGTTGCGCGCCTGCAATTCGCGGAAGGCTTTGAAGTCACTGAGGTCGGTGGGCGACGACGCGTCGAGGCAGAGGCTGTTCTTGGCCAGGTCCTCGAACTTCTTGTCGTCGTTCGAGAAGCAGCCCTCGTAGCGGCACGCCGCGGCAGGATCGGGCCGGGTCGCAATGTCCTCGAACCACAGCTGGCACGGCTGCAAGGAGGATGCGGCGGTCGCGGCCGTGGTCTTGGCGGCAGGCGCCAGCGCGCCGCTTTGCGCGAGCAGCGCCAGCGCCACCGGCGCAAAGGGCGCGACCCGGCGGCTGAAGACTCCCTTCGACGGATGGGTTGGCATTGCCGTCTCTCCTCCCTCCTGAGGCGTCAGACATGAGGCGCGGGCTGAGGGGGCGCCGGCTGGGCGGGCGCCGCCTGGGCGGCCGCCGGCGGAGTCGGGGGTCCCTTTTTCGCCATGTGCACGGGGTCGGTCGCGGTGATGCCCTTGCCCACGGCGTAGGTGCTGGCACTGATGCCCAGAAGGGTCAGGACCCCGCCCGGGACGTCGGGGAACTTGTAGTCGTGCGCGATGATCAGGAACAGGCTGAGCGACACCACGAAGGTGAAGATCAGGAACTGGAAACGCGACAGGCTCGCGCCGCCGCCCGGCTCGCTCAGCAAGTTCGCGAGGTCGATCCGGTTGGTTGCCATGTTGATCAGCACCACCAGGCCGATGCAGGCGATGAGGACCAGGATCACCGACCCGGCCAGCAGCGTCAGCTGGTCGTTGGCGGTGGCCTTGGCCGGCATCCTCAGGAAGAAGAAGAGGACGGCGATCATCAGGGCGGCAAAGGCGACCACCGGAATCCAGAGGTACGGGATCGGCTGTTGCTCGTTGTTCGCCACGGAGAATTCTCCTTATCTGAGGTTCTTGTGCAACGGTTGGATATAGGCGGCCAGAGCCTTGCCCGC
>DATKFK010000079.1:0-2115 GCA_035544375.1 Thermoanaerobaculia bacterium | reverse complement strand
TGCTCTCCGGCAGCCAGTCGGTGAGCAACGTCTCGCTGCCCGGCTATGTGCCGCGGCCGAACGAGGACATGGACTCCCAGTACCTGATCGTGACGCCGGGCTACTTCGAAACCATCGGTACGCCGCTCGTCGCCGGCCGCGCCTTCACCGCGCGCGACCGCGAAGGGGCGCCGAAAGTGGTGGTGGTCAACCAGGCCCTGGTCCGCCGCTTCTTCCCTCACGGCTCGCCGCTCGGCCGCCGCTTCGGCTTCGGGGGGCCGAAGCAGGCCCGCGACTTCGAGATCGTCGGCGTGGTGAAGGACGGCAAGTACCAGCGCGTCGCGGAGCCGACGCCACCGCTCACGTATTTCCCGGTGGCCCAGGCAGTCGACGTGCTGGAGGACGTCGAGCTGCGCGTGGCCGGTGGCGAGGAAGGCGCCGGTCTGGTCGCCGCTCGCCTCAGGCGGGCCGTCGCCGACGTGGAGCCCAACCTGCCGGTGCTCCGCATCACCACCCTGGGCGACCAGCTCGCGCTGTCGCTCGCCCGCGAGCGCGCCATCGCCAGGCTCGTCGGCTTCTTCGGCCTGCTGGCGCTGCTGCTCTCGGCCATCGGCCTCTATGGCGTGATGTCCTACAGCGTCTCCCGGCGCACCAGCGAGATCGGACTGCGCATGGCACTCGGAGCGCCTCGCGGCCAGGTGCTCGGCCTGGTGCTGCTCGAGACCACGCGGCTCGTCGCGGTCGGCGTCGCCGCCGGGCTGGCCGCGGCGCTGGCGCTGACCCGGCTGGCCGCCAGCCAGCTCTTCGACATCTCCGCCCACGATCCCGCGACGATCGGGGCTGCGACGCTGGCGATGGTCGCCGTGGCGCTCCTCGCCGGCTTCCTGCCGGCCCGCCGCGCCGCCGACACCGAGCCGATGGCGGCGCTGCGCTACGAGTAGGCGGCGCTCCCGGCGGGCGGCGCTCCCGGCGGACGGCTCTTCGCCGAGGCGGCGGTCCGAGCTTGCGGGAGACTACCCGCGCAGCGCCAGGCTGAAGATGCCGGGCAGCTTGGCGAGGGAGGGCTCGGCCTCGAAGCGCACCAGCTTCGGCGTCAGCCGGGCGGCGGTGCGGTGGGTGGCGAACCAGGCCGGCTTGGGATGGGCGTGGAACGGCGCGCGCACCACGCTCTTCTGGACCCGCGAGAACATCAGCGTGTTGTGGACGACGCCGGTGCCGGACTGGATGTCCTGCGCCGTGTGGCCGGGAAACGCGCCCCACGGCGTCACCACCAGGCCGTAGCCGATCGCCGCCCAGTGGTTGACCGATACCGTGCCGTAGCGCAGGTCGGCGATGGCACGCTCGACCGCCGGCCCCACGGCGGGATCGGCGGCGGCCTGGGGCGGCACCACCAGCGTGACGTTGAGGGTCCCCCATAGCGTGTCGTTGGCGAAGGCGACGGCGCGCTCGAGGTATTCGGGGATGCTGCCGGCGGCGATCGCGGTCTCGGCGAACAGGCCGCAAAACGCCTCGGTGGTGTAGCAGATGTCGCCGCGGGCACCGGGATCGAGCCCGGGGATCAACGTCCAGGGGAGTTGGTCGCCGGCCTCCGCGCCGAAGCGCTCCGCCTCGGGATGCGCGGCGACGAAGGCATGGAAGCGGTCCGCGGCCCCTGGGTAGTAGGCGCGCCGCGGCGGCACGCGGGCGAGCTGCGCGCGCAAGGCCGCCAGCAGGCGCTCGCGGTCGGGGGAGGCCGCGTGCTGGATGATGACCCGGGTGGCGTTGCAGTTGAAGCCGGCGTTGTTGGTCAGCATGGTCACCAGGTTCTCGGCCTGGTAGGCGAGGTCGGCGGAACGGTAGCTGCCGGGCGCTCCGGTCGGCCCGGCGGCCCCGGGGACCGGCACCACGATGACCGGGCTGACGTTGCCGAGCTCGGCCGAGATCGGCTTGGCGAGCAGCGGGGCGTTGCGCGCCTTGCGCTGGCGGCCCTCCTCGCCGGGGCCGAAGACGATCGCCTCGTAGGTCTTGTCGGAGCCGGTGATGTGGATCTCGTCCACCCCCGGATGGGCGCACAGGTAGGCGCCCTCCTCGGCGCCGCCGTAGACCAGGCGGAAGAAGCCGCCCTCGGCGAGCGCGCGGAATGCCTCGGCCAGCAGC